>CALGEE010000229.1 GCA_937881525.1 uncultured Sphingomonadales bacterium
GAGCCCACTTTGACCGATGCTGCAATTTGTTTTAACGGCTGCAAAGTGCAAATTGGTATAATTCTGCGCCCAAACTGCTAGCGTGATTTAAAACGCGGCAACGGGGTCGCCAAAGAGTGCCTCATCTGGCGTGATGCCCAGGCCTGGGCCCTTCGGAAGATCAATATGACCGCCTACAACCTCCAGGCCACTTTCACCGCAATAGTGGCCGTCGATATAGGGCGCTGCCAACCAAACACCTTCCAACAAGTCTGGGCGCACTGTTGCCCCTAAATGGGTGCAAGCCGCTGCAAGGATATCGCCACCCCATGCGTCGTCACATGAGTGCGGCAAATTCCGCGCCGCGCAAATGTCGCGCACCGTCGTCATCGGCTGCAACCCGCCCAGCCTGGTAAGTTTCAGCCCAAAGCCATCAACCAACCCTGAGCCAGCAGCGCTAATCACTGTGTTCACATCATAAGAACTCTCGTCGATGTAAAGTGGGTGGTGAAGCAATGGCCGCAGTTGGCGCAGTTCGTCATTTGTGCTGCATGGTTGCTCCAGAACGAACGGAATATCGGCGCATGAACGGCTGATGTACATGGCATCGCGGGTGCTCCAGCCTCTGTTGGCATCAATGGCAAGACGCATGCCACTGCCTTTGATGGCCTCCCAAACCTTGCGGATCACCTCAACGTCGACTTCTGGTGAATGTGCGCCGACCTTCAATTGCAGTCGCGGGTAGCCTTCTGCGCGTTTTGCAGCTGCTATCCGCCCAGCGTTGTCTGGCGTTTCGATCCCGATCGCGTAATACGAAGGAACGCGGTCCATCGCGGCCCCACCCAACAGATCTGCAACACGAAGTCCAAGGGATTTGCCCAACGCGTCAAAGACGGCAATGTCGATCGCAGCTTTCGCATAGTTATGGCCATGGAGCAGATGATCCATCTGTCGGTGCACGCTAAGCGGCAAGACCTCCGTACCGATCAATCCCGGAGCCATCTCCAATAGGGCTGCGCGCGCCCCTTTGGCGTGGGCTTCGGCATAAACCGGCCCCAGCGGGCATGTTTCGCCCCAGCCGACAACGCCAGTGTCTGTGACCAGTTTCACCAGCGTCGTGTCCAGCGAGAATATCTCACCATATGACATTGTGTATGGGCCATTTTTGACCGGTAAATCATATTGGTAGATATTCAGGTGAGCGATTTTCACGAAGATACCTCCGGCGGGATCAGGACCAGTTTTCCCGTATGCTTCTTTACCAGGAAATCCTCTTGCGCCTGCGCGATGTCACGCAACGGGTACGTTTTGGCAACAACAGGGCGAATTTCTCCGGCTTCGATATAGCTGATCAGATTGGCAAACACTTCATCTTCCTGAAAGGTGCAGCCCATGAGGGTGAGATCCTTGAGGTACAGCGTCCGCACGTCAATCTGCGCGATTGGCCCAGCAATGGCACCAGCGGTTGCGTACCGCCCACCGCGCCGCAAGACATCAAGAAAAGAGGGCCATTGTTCCCCGGCAACAAGATCAATCACCACATCAATCGAGCCCGTGCCCAATTCCGCCACCAGATCGACGTTCCGGTCGAGAACCTGATCTGCGCCCAAAGCTCTTACCTCTTCTGCCTTGGCCACTGACGACAGCGCGATGACCTCAGCTCCACGTCGCTTTGCGAGTTGCACAGCGGCTGAGCCAACTCCTCCTGACGCGCCTGAGATCAAGACCCGTTCCGCACCAACGCCTGCGCGATGCAACATGTTCTCTGCTGTTGAATAAGCGCAAGGGATCGAAGCAAGCTCTGCGTCGGTCCAATCGCAGTCGACACGGTGGGTTTCGCGGGCCGGTGCTACAACAAATTGAGCGAAGCCTCCGTCACATTCACTGCCAATCGTCCAACATTCATAGGGGCGAAAATCAACGTAAGTGCGCAACATATTACGGACCAAGACCCGTTCTCCGATACGCGCGTCGCTGACCCCGTCACCAACAGCCACGATATAACCGCAGACATCGGCACCTTGGATGCGCGGGAAGGTCAGCGGCGTGCCTGACCAGCTAGCGTCATCATCGTCCACACTGTCAAAGCCAGTTGCGCCACCGGTATCAGTGCCCTCGTTAACCGCCTTCGAATACCAACCAATACGAGTATTGATATCGGTGTTGTTGATACCTGCCGCAGCAATCTGGATCAGTAACTCACCAGGCTTTGGCTGCGGTATGAGCACATCAGTTCGGTAATCCAATTTTTCCAGGCCGCCGTGACCAGTCAATAAAACCGCATGCATTGTATCTGGTCGCATCAAATGTCTTCCAATCATAAAGCGAGGTAAGCTGGTTTGGTCCAACCATCATAGCAAGGGTGTAGTATTGCCATCATAAGTTACCGACGTCTCTGCAGAACTATTCGTCGCTTTCGCACCGAAGGCTTACATCCCGATCCTCTAATCCTAAAGCTTCTCGACAGAAGCGGCCATTGGAGCATTTGCAGCGAATTCACACTTTGTCC
>CALGEE010000230.1 GCA_937881525.1 uncultured Sphingomonadales bacterium
TTCGCGAAGCGCCGTGCGCAAGAACGCTGCTTTTCGTTGATCGCTTTCGACCAGCGTTACTTTGGTGCCAGGGCTTGCTTCAAACATCAAAATAGCAACTACAACGCCCGGAAAGCCGCCCCCGCTACCAATATCTACCCAATGCTCCACGCCATCCGGCGCGATATCAAATAATTGAACGGAGTCGTTTATATGACGCTCTCGCAGATGCGGCAGACTGCCCTTTGATACAAGGTTGATTGCCGGGTTCCACTTATGCACCAGCGCCTCGAACAAATCGAGCCGCTCAGATGTTTCACGTGAAACATGCCGCTCCGCGTCGGCCATCATGCAGTTTTGGACCGCGACGCTTTGCGCAGCCGGGTCAAAATCAAGGTCAGGCCAGCCGGCGTCATTCCATCGATCCGTGCTGCATGCGCGAGATCGGCTGGGCGTACTTGTTTTAGCTTGGTCTTGAGTTCGTTCGAGAGCCCATCCACAACGTCATACTCGAAATCGCCCGGAATAATCTGCATCTCATCGCGCTTCATAACCGCGACGTCGCGCTCCTGTCGGGCAATGTAAGTGGCATAAAGCGCGTCCCGCTCTAGCTGTTGGCGTGACACCGCATCAATATCATCCCACTCAGGGTTCAGCTGGACCAGCTCTTCGAACCCTACTTTTGGGAACGCCAATACCTGAAAGCCATTGCGCTTGGTGCCGTCCAAGTTCACCTCAACACCCACCCGCGCGATCTGCTGTGGACTAAAGCTTACCGCCTCCAGCGCCTGTCGCGCCTCGCACAACGCGTCCCGTTTGGCCTCAAAAGTCTTCCGACGCTCAGGTCCGACACATCCTATATCAATCCCACGCCCGGTCAGCCGCTGATCAGCATTATCTGCCCGCAAAGAAAGGCGAAATTCCGCCCGAGACGTAAACATCCTGTATGGCTCGGTTACGCCACGCGTGATCAAATCGTCAATCATGACCCCAATATAGCTATCAGCACGGCTGAAAACCTCCCGATCACCACCACGAACGGCTAACGCCGCATTCAAACCCGCGACTAACCCCTGCGCAGCGGCCTCCTCGTATCCTGTGGTCCCGTTGATTTGTCCCGCCAGATAAAATCCCGACACATCCTTGACCGCCAAAGTTGCATCAAGCGCCCGGGGATCGAGGTAATCATATTCAATCGCGTAACCGGGCTGAAGAATCTCGGCCCGCTCAAGCCCAGCAATGCTGCGCACATAGGCCTCCTGAACCTCAATTGGCATAGAAGTTGAGATGCCATTCGGGTAGATCACATCATCAGACAAGCTCTCAGGTTCCAAAAAAATCTGATGAGAGGTCTTTTCGGCAAACCGGACCACCTTGTCTTCGATCGATGGACAGTACCGTGGGCCAACACCATCGATATGCCCGCCATACATCGCTGAACGGGCCAGGTTTTCGCGGATTACGTCATGAGTCCGCTCATTCGTATGCGTGATTCCACACGAGACTTGACGGGCCTTGACCCCCCTTGAAAGAAAAGAAAACAATACGGGATCATCATCTCCAGGCTGCTCTTCGAGATGTCTCCAATCGATTGTCTTGCCATCCAGCCTCGGCGGCGTCCCAGTCTTCAAGCGCCCCATTTCCAACGCAAAACTGTCCATTCGCTCCGCAAGCCTGACCGACGGGTTATCACCCATGCGACCGCCAGGCCGTGATACGTCACCGATATGAATAACACCGCGCAGGAATGTCCCTGTCGTGAGAACAACCGCTCCGGCCAATATCTCTGATCCATCAGACAGGATAACGCCCGACACTCGGTCGCCCACCATCAGGAAGTCTGTCACCTCCCCCTCAATGATCTGTATATTTGGCTGCGCACGCATTTCTGCAAGCATCGCCCGTCGATACAGGTGGCGATCCGCCTGCGCCCGGGGCCCTTGCACGGCTGGCCCCTTGCGCCGGTTCAACAGCCGGAACTGGATCCCCGCCGCGTCTGCGACACGGCCCATAACCCCATCAAGCGCATCAATCTCACGCACCAGATGGCCCTTGCCCAATCCACCAATTGCAGGATTACAAGACATAACCCCAATCCCTGACTCCTTTAATGTTATCAGAGCCGTGCGCGCACCCATGCGGGCAGCCGCATGCGCTGCGTCAGCGCCAGCATGGCCGCCACCGATAACCACAACATCAAAGTCAGTATGTTTCACGTGAAACACTCCCTACTTCCCGAGACAAAAGCTCGCGAAGATTTCATCCAGGACATTTTCAATATCAACTCTACCTAGCAGAGAATCGAGCGCCCGAACAGCCGTCCGCAATTCCTCTGCCGCGATATCTGCGCCGTCCTCACCACGGCCAATCCACACCACCGCAGCCTCCAAGCAGACCACACCACGCTCCATCGCATCCCGGTGCCGTACCCGCGTTGCCAGGCCTGCGCCCGACGCTCTCTGAGACAGCTCTTTCGTGATCCGCTCAATCAACCCAGAAAGGCCCGCGCCAGTTTTCCCCGATACACCGCCTGACAGACCGGCATCATCCTTGGCTACGACAACCACATCGCCTGGCTGCGCTCCATCGGGCGAGCTATGGCCATTTCCCGTTAAAAACACCCGCACATCGGCCTGCGCAGCTCGGGCTTTGGCCCGCTCAACCCCCAGCGCCTCTACGGCATCGTCCGTTTCGCGCAATCCAGCGGTATCCAAAACAGTCACTGGCAAACCGCCTAGATCCATCCGCACCTCGATCACGTCACGGGTGGTTCCCGCAACATCTGATGTGATCGCCGCATCCCGCCCCGCTAAAGCGTTCAAAAGCGTGGATTTCCCAACATTTGGTGCACCGACAATCGCCACCTCAAAGCCACTACGGATGCGTTCCGCCACGCCAACGCCCGCAATCTCACGTTTCAGGTCTACCAGCACGCCAGCCACCAAGGCGTTTACTTCCGGCGACACGTCTGATGGAACCTCTTCATCAGCGAAATCTATCGTCGCTTCCAAGAGTGCGGCCGAACGGATCAAATCCTTTCGCCACCTACCGGCTCGCGCACCCAAATCACCCGAAAACACCCGCAAAGCCTGGCGCCGCTGGGCTTCGGTCTCCGCCTCCAAAAGGTCCGCGAGGCCTTCGACCTGCGCCATGTCCAGTTGACCATTCTCCAATGCGCGGCGGGTGAATTCGCCTGCTTCCGCTGGCCGCAACCCCTCTATGGATCCAAGTGCGGCCAGAAGTGCTGCAACAACGGCGGTACTTCCGTGCACCTGGAACTCGACGCTTGGCTCACCCGTAAAGCTCGCACCTTCATCAAATACCAACACCAACGCCTGATCGATGCGCGAGCCATCTTTGCCGCGCAATACTCTCAGGCTGGTCTGTCGTGCTTTAGGTAGATTGCCGCAAATTTTTGCGCAGGCTGCAAATGCAAGGGCGCCTGACACCCGCACGACCGCCACCCCGGCCTTGCCTTGGGCCGAGGACAGGGCATAAATCGTGTCCATAGCGCCCCCGGT
>CALGEE010000231.1 GCA_937881525.1 uncultured Sphingomonadales bacterium
GTGATCCCGCCCATGCCACCCGCGCTTAAATATCCGATATGAGCCGCTACAGGTGCTTCGATGTATGGCAATCGTAAACCGCCCAGCGCGTTGCCATATTGGTCACGCTTGATATCTAGATTTTCGTCTAACGTAATACCTGGCGACACTGGCGGCCGGACCCCGTCGCGTGCCCAGAGTTGCAGATTGGTATAAGCCCCTCGCAAAGCAGGTGCCCAGACAAAGTCATTCGGCGGGATAGCATTCGACGGGATTGCAGAAGCCGCGGGAATGTTCAGCCCGGCTTGGGCCATATCCTGAGGCGATGGGCGACTCATCATGTCCGGAGCAGCGCCCGGAATGTCGATCCTGCTGTGCGAGGAGCCAGCGATTTCATAGCTGACAATCCCACCCTTGTCCGTGAAGGCGTCGGGTTGCCGCGTATGACGCGCCTGCCACATTTCGCCTTCGGATGACAGCGAGATGAAGGGAACGTCCGGCGGCGTCAGCTTTTGAAACGGGTCTTCCAGCGCCATGTCCTGCGCGCACTGGTTGATGCGGATCATGGCTGGCCCGACGATTGCCAGATAGCCGTCATAGACCGGCTTGCCATCGTTGGTGCGATAGCGGTCATGGAAACCCGCCATCCAGGTACGCATATAAATTGAGGATTGGGAAACGCCGGTCATGAAAACAAAGGGTTTGCCAAAACCGGGCAAGATGGCTTGTCGCTGCTCACTCTTCAGCAACAGCCCCAACTGCCCCAGCATGTCCCAGACGAGACCATCCTCATATTCGGGCCAACTGCTCTTGATGCCGGCCTTGGCCATCGCTTCCATAACTTCTTTGCCGCCAACCATATAAGGGGGGATCATCGTAGGCTGGGAGCAGCGTTGTTCGGGCGGAACGGGGCTGCTCCAGTCGATCGGCGCATAACGCACGGGATCGAAGGTTTTGAGCGCAATGGCCGTAACCGCTTTGGTGGTAATGCCGATCCAGACATCGCCCTGTTTGGCCATCTGCGCAAAATCTGTGGGGCCACCGGTATCGACATTGAAGCTGGCATTCAGCACCGTAACCTCGACATTGCCGCCGAATCTGGCCGGATCGCGGGGGCGGCGGACGAGGATGCGCGTCACATATTTGCCCGGTCCCGCAACCACTTTTACGTCACGCCCTTTTCCCGTCCAGTCATAGGTGTTGGCTTTGCCGGAGAGGAAATATTCCTCTTCGACATAGCCTGCCTTTGCCATGGCATCTGGCGCGCCGAGGAATGGGCGGGAGGTGGGTGTGACCGGAACGGACGCGGACACGATGGGCAGTGTGGCCGCTTCGACTGGCGTGCGCGATTTCGCGAAAACAGCCTGTGGCGACTGTGCCAACACGACGGCTGCCAATGCAAGCCCTATGGAAATCCTCATCTTCTTCTCCCTCAAATGCGCTACACCGCAAAACTCTGTTCAGGCCGCTTGTTCCCCTGCGTCCATCGCCAGTTTCAACCGCCGCTCGGGTGTTTCCATTTTTAGGCGTTTGGCAGCAATCCACAGGAGGATCAGCGCCGGGGGTGCCAGCACCAAAATGCTGATGATACCGGTTCCAAGCGACCCCGTCATTTCGCTTACCTTCCCCGCAGTATAGGGCCCGATGCCCGACCCCACGACAATCGCCACCAGCGAATAGCAAGCCGCCGCCGCACCGCGCATTCGGGGCAGGACGAGGTCCTGGATCATCGCGGCGATGCCGCCACCCCACATCGAAGTGAACACGCTTTTTAGGAAGTATGCGACCAGAAACACTTCGATGCTGGATGCCCAAACAATCAATGCCATGGTTGGAATTGTGCAGATCAGTGCGATGGATGTGATATGCAGCGGCGCGGACAGGTTCATCACCTTCCACTTGTCGGTCAGCCAACCGCCCAAAAGCACACCGATAATCGATCCGATGACAAAAATTATCCCAAGGCCGAGACCAAGCTGAGCGACGGGAAGGTCGAATGTGCGCATGGCCAGTGTGGGCGTCCAGACCGACACTGCTGAAATGATCGCGGCAACCAAAGCCGTCGCGACAACGCCGAGGGCAAATGTTTTGTCGCCATAGGTCACGCTATAAAGCGGTTTGTCCGAATAGCTTTGCACCTGACCCCAGGTGAAAATCGAATAAGCACCCAA
Organism: uncultured Sphingomonadales bacterium; assembly: GCA_937881525.1. GTDB lineage: Bacteria > Pseudomonadota > Alphaproteobacteria > Sphingomonadales > Sphingomonadaceae > Sphingorhabdus_B. The sequence continues at coordinate 2,151 of CALGEE010000231.1, forward strand.
GGCACAGGCGATCCACTGCGCTTTGTCCCCGGTCAGCAGAATCAGCGATCCGGCGATGGCTGCGATGATCGCAATCAGCCGTAGATTCTTCGTGAGTCCCTCACGCCCACCAACGCGGTGGATCGAGGAAAGCGTAAACGGCGGGAATGCCGATCCCACTTCGCGCAGAATCATGCGGAACATGCCGCCGGGATAGGGCTTAATTGACCGGGCCGGTTCCTTGATCGCCAGCACCAGCAATGCCAGCAGCAATCCGGGAACGCCGACAGTGACCAGAGCAGCACGCCAACCGGCAATATCGCAAGCACCCGTAATCGGCACGACTGAGCAGAAATCCGGCCATTTCTGCACAAATATTCCACCCACAGCCATCGCAATTGCGGTGCCGAGGAACGTGCCGGTCAGATAGGTGCCGAGCGCCAGCGAACGGTTGCGCGGCGGGAAGGTGTCGGCGAGTAGCGAATGCGAACAGGGATTGGCCGCTGCCTCGCCCACGCCCACACCGATCCGTGCGGCGCTAAGCGACATAAAGCCCGTGGCCGCGCCACCGAGTGCCGTCATCACCGACCAGAGCGCAAGGCCCATCGCCAGCATCTTCTTGCGCGAAACGAAATCGGATATCCGCCCCATGGCAATACCGACAACCGAATAGAAAACCGCAAACGCCGTGCCGAGCAGGAAGCCAAGCTCGGCATCGCCGAGTTTCAAATCAGCCTTGATCGATTGCGCGAGGATGGCAACGATCGACCGGTCGAGCATGTTGAACAGATTTGTGAGGACCAACACCGCCAAAGCAAAATAGGCGGAACGAGGAATTCTGGGTGGCTTAGCGCCTATCGGTAAATTCTGATCGCCAATGTCTGCCACGCTGTCCGCTCCTCAGCTTGTCGGGCTCGGTGCAATCCGGCCATGTTGAGAACGGTATTGCACCTCGTGCGTTGCATTGCAAACAGTCCGCGTGGGTACTGACTGTGATTCTGGCAATCAGCGCATTTTACTCAATCGTTAGAACCAGGGGTCGAGGAAGAGTGCGATTAACAAAAACTGTCAATGCGCATAATGTCTCTTCTGCACCGGTCAATGTACGATCCCGAGTTACCGCGACATGCTCCATTCCGTCAACTCCGTGGAAGGTGACAGGCACGCCCTCCCGTTCCAATCGGTCCCGCAACCGCTGCGCATCTCCGGCCAAGACTTCGCCCGTGCCGACGCTTATATAAGTGAGCGGATATCCGCCCACCTCTCCCAATAGAGGTGACGCCAGCGGGTCGGAAGATGTATGGCCTTGCAGATATAGTTTAGCGGCTTCGCGTGCTGCTTCGGCCGAAAAAAGCAGGTCGGTGACGGCGTTGTTGGTGTAAGCCGGGTCGGTGACGGACAGGTCTAGCCAAGCGGATAGCAGGGCCAATCCCGCCAGCGGTATGCTTGCTTGATGGGCGAGCGCTGAGAGGCTTGAAGCAAGGCCCCCGCCTGCGGAATCGCCCGAAAGAATCAGCGGGACGGTCGCGGTCTCGCAAAGTGTGCTTAGCACCGCCCAGCCATCGGCAAGGCCGGCGGGGAACGGGAACTCGGGAGAGAGGCGGTAGGCTGGGCAGATCACATCGATGGCGCAGGCCTCTGCCAAGCATGCCGCAAACGGTGCGATCTGTTCGGGGCAACCGATGCGGAAGGCTCCTCCGTGGATGTGGAGCAGGATACCGCGGGCGGTTCCGGACGGCGAAAAGCGCAGGCAGCGGACGCCGCCTATCTGAACCTCCTCCGGCGCCGGATCGGTGCGCCAAACTCCCGCCGCAACTGCCGCCGCCAATCCAGAGCGCCGTTCCGCCAATTCGGCGGGGGCGGCATAACCCATGCGTTCTGGCGGCAAACTCATGCTGATGTCGCGTGGCCGTCCGCCAGCGGAATAAAAGGATTGGTCGCAAGCGACCCGCCATCGACCGCCAGCGTCTGTCCGGTGACATAAGGTGAAAGGTCTGAGAGGAAAAAGGTGATCGCCTTGGCAATGTCCTCAGTCGTCCCGCGCCGGTGCATAGGCACATTGACCATCATCTTGCGCTCGCCTTCTTCGCCGGTGTGCGGAATGCGCGGGGTGATTATGGGGCCGGGGGCGACCACGTTTACGCGAATGCCGTAAGGGGACCATTCGGTCGCCATGGTCTGCACCAGATTGATGAGCCCCGCCTTGGCCGCGCCGTATGCGCCGTGGTTTGGCGCAGATCGAATGCCGTTGACCGAGCTGACGCAGACGATGCTGCCCACCACTTTGCGGTTTATCATCGAACGCGCCACTTCGCGGGCGGCGAGGAAGAAATAGCGCAAGTTGCGGTTTTGGTCTAGATCCCATGTGTCCATGTCGATGTCGATCAGTGATCCCCATGCCGCCATGCCGATGACGGTTGCCATGCCGTCGAGTGGTCCGAACTCGCGCTCGATCTGCGCGATCCCTGCGACCAGCGCGCCATCATCGAGCACGTCGATGCAGTAGGCGGCGGCACGGCCACCGTTAACCACAACTTCGCTGGCAACGTGCTGGGCGCGCTCCAGTTCGCAGTCAACGACAGCGACATGCGCGCCGTGCGCCGCGATTAGCCGCACCGTCGATTCGCCAATGCCCAGCCCGCCGCCGAGTACGAGTGTGCGCTTGCCTTCAAGGCCGAATGGTGATTGCATCAAATATCCTTTCGTCAAGCTGCAACTGCATTGACTTCTTTCACGGAACTCGCGAACAACGCCTCCGATAATTTATTGAACGTCAGGCGTTGCATTAATCTCATGCTGCGCATAGGTGTATATGGTTGTCAATAATGAACGATGGCCAGTCTTGCAGGGGGAGGTTAAAAACAATGTCTGAACCCGAGGACCCGGACACGATGAGCGCTGCGCTTGCACGCTTTCTGCCGGATGGTGTGCAGATTACCGGGCTGCGCCCACTCATGACTGGCTATTCCAACGAGACCTATCTGGTCGAGGGTCCCGGCCTGATCTTGCGGCTTCCTCCTCGGCAGGCGCTATGCTGGATGGTCATGATGTGATTGCCCAGGCCCCAACATCCGCGCTAATTCCATTTGTCCCGGCGTCATTAAGACCGAGATGACCCGCTATCTGTGGGAAAATGCGGAGCACAGCGAACGAGCGGCCGAACGGGTGGCGCTCAAACGGCTGGGCTTGCCGGAGGGTGTTGCACGTGCAGCACTGTTTTTCAGTACCGAAGACTCAGGATTTACCACAGGAACTGAGCTGCCGGTCGATGGCGGATTTTCTTGGCGCTGACTTTTCCCGCACTTTGCGCGGCCAAATCAAATTAGGAACTGGCAATGATCGAAAACAACTGGCTGGATTATGCGGGCAAGCGTGTTGTCGTGAGTGGTTGCTATTCGGGCATAGGCCATGCAACTGCACAGCAGCTAATCGCGCTTGGTGCCGAAGTCCACGGGTTTGACTGGAAACCATGCGATCTTGATTTGGCCTCGTTCACGCAAGTTGATTTGCGCGATGCGGCCAGCATTGACGCCGGAGTGGCAGGCTTGCCAAGAGGTATCGCAGCGCTGTTCAACTGCGCTGGCATCCCCCCCGGTGCCCCGCCGCTGGACGTGATGAAAGTAAATTACATCGGCACACGGTATTTGACCGAGCGCCTTTTGCCGCAGATGGCACGGGGCAGCGCCATAGTGAATGTTGCCTCTACAGGCGGCATGGGTTGGCTGAAAAATCTTACGGAATTACGCAAGCTGATTGATGGAGACAGCTTTGCGGCGGATATAGATTGGTATGAAAACCATCTGCAGTTGGTCGCCGAAGGCTATCGCTGTTCCAAAGAAGCTGTGATTACATGGACGCTGACCCATTCGGCGAAACTGATCCAGCGCGGCATCAGAATGAATTGCACGTTACCCGGTGCGGTGACGACTCCGATGTTGGTCGAAATCGAGAAAGTCACACCGACGGCTTTGATCGATCAGGTCGCGCAGCCCATCGGGAGGCGGTCATCGGCCGATGAACAGGCGAACGCGTTGCTGTTTCTCAACAGCACACAGGCCGGTTATATCAACGGCGCGGTGTTGCCGGTCGATGGCGGCTTTATGGCAACCATCGCCCTGCGATAAACGCGACCGACGCCGTGCGCTCTACCAATGCCTTCATTTCTTTTGGGCGGCAGCCTGCCTGATAGCCTGTTCCGCCATCGGCCGCATGATAGCATAGGCATCGCGATTGGGGTGGACGCCGTCATTGGCAAGAGCGGTCTGAAATCCCCCTTGATCGTCTTTCAAGCGGCTGTGGTAATCCAGATAGGCGGCACCGCGCGCCTTCGCGAGCATTTGCAGCCGCTGATTGAGCGCTGCGATGCGGGGGGCGGGCGTCAGGCCCGGCTTCCAGCCCATGAAGCGCGCCGGCGGGATACTCGCGAGAACGACTCCGATGTTGTTTGCCTTCGCGATGTCGAGCATCGCGGCGATGTTAGCGATTATGGTCTCGTCCGAAACCTGCCCGAGATTGCCCGCTATATCATTTGTACCGGCCATGATGTGGACAACGCGCGGCTTGAGCGCCACGACATCGGGATAAAAGCGGAGCAATATCTGCGCGGTGGTCTGGCCGCTGATGCCGCGATCCAGCACTGCTTCGGAAAAAAGGGAGGGGTCCGCTTGCTGCCAGTATTCGGTGATGGAATCGCCCAGAAAGACGGTGCGGACCGGCTTTTCGTCCGTTGCCAATTTGGCATTGTCACCGGCATAGCGGCACAGATTGGCCCAATCCATTGCCTGCCGTTCAGTCGATGCCTTTTGTAGGTCCATCATCTTGGCCATGTCTTCTGGCGCAATTTTGCTGATGTCGACTTTCTGGCCCGGTATCAGAACGAGTTCTAGATATGGCTTGGCTTGCGCGTAATCGACGGGCGGGATCGTGCTGCAAATTTCGCTGGCTGTTTGTGGGGCCGTGGTGCTGTCAGCTACATTGCCAGCCTGCGCATATGCCGGGCATGCAATAAACGCCGCTGCGAACAGGGCCTTTGAGGGAAGTCGAGAGCGTAGCTTGGCGATCATCTCAACTGCCTTCTATACCAAAAGAATTTGGGGTGGATTTCGATCGTCGAAATCCACCCCAACAGTATCACAAGAAATTACCGTGAACCGAATGCGAAACGCAGCGACACACCGATTTCTCGTGGGAGCGACGCCGTCACCGTATTATAGCCGCTCGGCGCGACAGCGTAAGGAGCATAAACATTGTTCAGGACGTTGGTGCGCGCGAGCTCCACCTGCTTGTCGAACACGTTCTTGGCATAGAAACCCAGATCCCAGACACCCTCTTCTCCGGCTACACCGGCAAAGAGATCGAGAATGGCATAGGACGGTGTACTCTTGGAAACGCCCGCCGTAGCGAAGTTACCAAAATTGGGGTTTTTGCCTCTGTAGCTCAAGTTAAAGCGCAAATATGCGTCGACCGATCCAAGTGGCACAGTATAGCTACCATTGGTGGTCACCGACCACGGCGAATCTTGATTCAGCACTTGACCGGAAGGCGACGTGCAGAAGTTGATCGGGTTTGCTGCCGAGATAGCCGGTTGTGCTGGATCGTTACACGGCACCAGGGCGCCCTTTGACTTGATTTTCGAGTAGCCAAGATTAGCACCCAATGACAGATTGTCGATTGGCTGGGCAGCAACTTCCAGTTCAAACCCGCGCACTTGCGAATCAACATTGCGATAGAAGGCCAAGCTGGTCGTTGCTACCCTGCCCGAAACGGTATTCCAATAGCGCACACCTTCGAAGGTCGTCAGCTGATTGCCATAGTCGATCTGGAACACCGCCGCGTTGACGCGCAGATTGCGTCCCCAGCTCGACTTGACACCGAGTTCGTAGGACTTCGCTTTTTCAGGAGCCGGCGATGTCAAATTCACGGGCAAGCCCGGGTTATTAATCGCTGGCAGGCCGGTGCGGAACGAACTTCCGGTCGTCGCATAGACCATCACGTCGTCCGAGAACTTATGCGACAATGAGAAATTGTAGAGAGCGGCGTCATATTTGTCATTATTAGTCTGGGTCGAATTAGCAATTCCGGCCGGGATCGGAGAATCGCATACGCCTGCATAAGTTGGGCTTGTAATCAGGGCAGGACTGATGGACCCACACGTCGGGACGAAGGGGCGGAAAGGCGCAGGAACGCTGAGCAGGACAACGGCGTAAGGAGCAACACTCGTCCGTGCCGCAAAGGTTGTGATATTCAGATCCACTGGAACACGGTCACGGACGATTGCCAAGCCGCCGCTCAATTCGGTTTTCTCATCGATGTGGAACTTCAGATTGCCGTAAAATGAATCGAACACCTGGCCAATGCCAATATTTGTGGAGCTGTTCAAAACGTAGGCGGGGTTTGGCGTAGTAACCGACCCAGGGAGGGCGTTTGGCGGTCCGAAGGCTCCGGCCAGATAGGTCGGCGCATCGAAATTGATTGTGCCGTCTGAATGTTTGGAGAACCAACCAATGTCGTATTCGAACGGCCGATCAGGGTCAGGCATCGACGAGAAGCGGACTTCATGCGACGACCATTTGGGCAGGCTCAGATTGCTTGGGGAGGTGTAAGATTCGAAGCCGGGAATCATGTTAAGTGGGTCCGAGCTTGTGAAGCTGGCAGGGCTGCGATTGAACTGACGCCCAAAATTATATGTTAACTTCTGTCCGAACACTTCCCAACTGGCGTTGACCGTGAGCAGGTCTATTTTTTCCTTGAACTTGCTTGGCGCGTCCTGAACCGATGCACGGTCGGCGAGCGTCAGGGCCGGACCGTTAAAATTGGCCGGAATGGCACCAAGGCCACCAAAAAAGGCAACAGGAGATGCCGGAGCACCGGGGCTACCGGTTCCCACGACCTGCGTATAGAACAACTTGTCCGTGGTGCGGCGCTGGTACATTGCTTCGACCGATAACGTATCAGTCGGTGTGAAGATCGCTGTGGCGCGGAAGGATCGATCTTTATATTTGGGGTTGATTGAGCTGTTAACACTGTGAACCCGATTTCCTTCGCTATTCTCGATATTAGTGGCGAGGCGAATTGCGAGTACATCCTTGACTACAGGCACATTCACGGCTGCTTGTATGTCCCAATGATCGGCGGATCCGTAGAACCCCTGAGCGTAGCCTCCAAATTCTGTCAGGTTTGGCTTTTTGGTGGTAAGTGTAATGGCTCCCGAAATCGATGGCGCACCACGCGATGTACCCTGTGGCCCGCGCAGCACTTCGATCTGGCCGATGTCAAAAAGTGACACGATAGTATTGCCGGGATCGAATGGGACTTCGTTAAAATAGATAGGCGTAGCCGGTGTGCCCGAACCTGGGCGCCAAGCAACGCCACGCAGCGAAACCTGCGTGCTGGCGTTATTATTCACCAACGTTAAACCAGGTGCCAGCTTGGAGATTTCGTTGGCCGAAGTGATTGCAAGCTTCTGAAGCGATTCACCCGTCACAACCTGCACACTTACCGGAACGTCCTGCAGTCTCTCATCCGCGCGGCGTGCGGTGACAATGATCTCATTGTTGTCTGCGCTTGTCTCATCGGCAGGCGCTTCCTGCGCGAATGCAGCTGTCGGAATGACGAATGCCAACGCGGTCGTTGCAAAAAGTGAACTTAGAATTTTCTTACTCATAAAAGCTTCCTCCCCGGCCCGTTGGCCATGATTGCCCTGCGGTACACGCATGAATGATGCTTTATTGAACATAATTTAACGACAATGCAATGAGGTAATTGCATTATGGAATGTGGTACGGCGCTGTTATTTGAATTAATGAAGCGAGTGTTGCGCATTTAACACATGGAAACGACGCGAATCCGGCCCAAACGCAATTGGCCTGCATGCCCTAGGGTCAAACTGCCCTAAACCTACACCAATTATTTCTATTCAGCAGCACCGTGCGGCAATGATTCGGATGCCATCGCCATGCTGCAACTAAGCGATCTGCGGACTAAGCCGGGGAATAACCGTCTCGATACGCCGTTCCACAAGAATCAGTTGCAATGGTAGCAATTAATGCAATAGGCGATGTTCATTGATTGAAAAATGGATGCCGCTTGCTGGTATCAATACACAGTCTTAACGGGAGAGCGCCGTGATCGATGCGGACACTAAGGGGCCGAAACCGGGGACGAAAGTCATTCGCGTTGGAAATGATGGCGATGCGTGGATCGAGGGCTATCGTTGCGCAGCCTGTGGCGCGGTGATGCCGGTGGCGACGATGGCGTGTCGCGCGTGCGCAAGCCGCGTTCCGCCAGAGCCCTATCGCTCGGCGGAGACGGGTACACTTTATACGTGGTCGGTGGTCCATCGCAGCTATCCCGGGGTCGAAGTGCCGTTCGTCTCGGCGATTGTTGATCTCGACGGCGGACTTTCGTTCAAGGGCACGCTGAAAGGCGTAGAGCCCAATAGGCTTAAATCTGGCATGCCTGTGCGGCTCGTTTTCGACGATGCCGGCGGCGCGGTCGATGCCGATGGCAATCCCTATGTCGGCTTTCATTTTGTCGCGGGAGATGCAGCATGAGCGATGCTTTTGTCGTTGGCGCGGGGATGATCCCCTTTGGCCGCTATCCGGATCGCACTTATTTCTCGTTGGCGGCCGAGGCGACATTGATGGCGCTCGATGATTGTGGGCTGTCGATCAAGGATGTTGGCGCCGTCTATGCCTCGTCCACCTTCAATGCCGCATCGATGCTGGGGCAAAAGATGATGCAGCAAATCGGCCAGACCGGGGTGCCAGTTATCAATGTGTCGAATGCCTGTGCCTCTGGCGCGACGGCGGTGCGCGAGGCGTTTGTTGCAATCAAAAGCGGGCTCTATGATGTGGTGCTGGCAGTCGGCGCGGAAAAGAACCCGCGCGGAATGCTTGCGGGTTCGCCCGTCGATGGCCCGCCGCCCGAAGGGCTGTTCGGCTCGGTCTCGATGCCTGCGCTCTTTGCAGAAGCGGGGATGGTGCATGCCAATGCCTATGGCACGACGATTGAGCAATTCGCGCAAGTGGCAGTAAAAAACCATCACCACGCGACGATGAACCCCAAGGCGGCGTATCGCAAAGAAACGCCGCTGGAGATGGTGTTGGAAAGCGAGATGATTGCTTACCCGCTGACCAAGCTGATGTGTTCGGCCAATGTCGATGGTGCGGCGGCGCTCATACTGGTTTCGGAAAAGAAGGCGCGCGAGCTTGGGTTGAACCGTGCGGTCCGATTGCGCGGATCAGCGCTGGCCTCCGACCCGTTCGAGCCGCGCAATCCTGATATGCTCGATCCCAATTCGGTGACGCGACTTGCCGTTACACAGGCGTATGAAATGGCGGGCGTGGGACCGGAGGATTTGGATTTGGTCGAATTGCATGATTGCTTCGCGACCGCCGAAATCCTGCATTATGAAAATCTCGGTCTGTGCGGTGAGGGCCAGGCGGGGCGCTTGATCGATTCGGGCGCGACAGCGCTGGGTGGGCGCATTCCAGTGAACGTTTCAGGCGGCCTGCTTTCTAAAGGCCATCCGATTGGCGCGACAGGGGTAGCCAATATGGTTGAGATTATCGACCAATTGCGCGGTGAAGCAGGCGCGCGGCAGGTGGATGGCGCGAAAATCGGCATGACCCATGTCCTTGGCTTTGGCACGGGCTCGGCGGCGGGCGTCCATATTTTTGAAAAGGCTTGAATGATGAGCAACGGTTGGATTGATCTGGGCGGGCAGGTTGCGGTGGTCACCGGGGCTGCATCAGGCATCGGCAGGGCGGCATGTGTGGCACTGGCAACTGCCGGGGCTAAGGTGGTTGCGCTCGACCTTGATTTGCAAGGTGCACAGGCAGCAGCGACGGCCGTCAACGGCGCAGCGCATGGGCTGGATGTGACCAACGCGGCAGAATGGCATGTAGTCGCCGAATGGATTCAGACCGAATTCGGACGTCTTGATATTCTTGTGAACAGCGCTGGGATTGCGCTGAAAGATACCGTTGGTGATGTTGACCTTAGCAATTATCACAGAACCTTTGCTATCAACATCGAAGGTACGCTGCTTGGCATGCAAGTGGCGCTTCGCTTTATGCGCCCCCAGGGCAAAGGCGCGATCATAAACCTTTCGTCCACCGCCTCGCTAAAAGGCAATCCCAACATGGCGTCTTATGGGGCTAGCAAAGCGGCAGTCGCTCATTTCACGCGCAGCGCGGCATTGGAAAATGTGCGTGCGGGGCATGACATCCGGATCAATTCAGTCCACCCGGGATTGATCGAAACAGCAATGGCGGGCGAATTTTACGGCATATTGGAAAAAATCGGCTCGCCTGATGCGCTCCGTTCCATGATGACGACAGGTCGCCCCGGTCGTCCCGAAGAGGTCGCTGATCTCATCCTCTATCTAGCATCGGACCGCGCCAGCTTTATCTCGGGCACGTCCATCGTCATCGACCGCGCAGCTAGC
>CALGEE010000232.1 GCA_937881525.1 uncultured Sphingomonadales bacterium
CGGAACAACCGCCCCAAGTGTGTAGTGGCGGCAACAGTACCGATAAACTCTGCGTGAATGGATGCGCGCTGCGGCGGCGGACTGCGAAAGAGCAACCCGGCGCGACCTTCGGCCAGGCTGGCCTAGCATGCCACGGATCGCCTGACCGCGCCCCTCGGCGTAAACTACTCGAAAGATGAAAAGTCGGTATCGACCCCGGGCCTCGAAGTCGATGCGACGTGGAACGCGACCGAGAACCTGGTGCTTACCTTCGCCGGCACGTTCCGGGACCCGGTCTATGACAGATTCACCGGCTCCACGACCGGCGATATTTCGGGCACGACCCCTTCGGGGATCCCGGAGACGGCCCATCGACCTCGGCGACCTGCAGCTTCGACGTCAAGAACCTCGCCGCCTTCGTTCGGGCCGACTGGCAGTAAGAAAGTCCGGTTGGCTACCTCGATGTAGTTGGCGCCAGCTTTACAGTTACCGACAACAAGGCCCTGCTCGGATACGAGAAGGAAATCAGCACCATCAACGCCTCGGCCGGTTTTACGACCGAGAACGGACTGGGTGTGACTTTCCGGGGCCGTAACATCTTCGACGATCAGTATATCACGACGGCGTTTCCTGGCGTCGCCCAGGCCGGTACCCTTTCGGGCTATCCGAGTGCACCGCCGAGCTATGGGGTGACAGTCCGTAAGTCGTTCTAAGCGGCTTGAACTTCAATTGGGTAACCCCCCGCTGGAGACAGCGGGGCTTCTTTGGTTTCAGGTCCTGTCCGCGGCGCGCAGGGCAGCCGCCGCAAGTAGCAAGCTGACGGCTTCAAATGCGATAAAAACGGCGAAGGCCGGCGTTGGCGGCGGCCCGAGGAGCAGGGCAGCGGCGCGGGCGAAGACATAGCCGCCCATATAGACCACCAGGAACCACAGCGCAGGCTGCCGGAGACCCGAGCGCAGGGCGCCTGCCCCGCACAGAAGGCCCGCCGCGAGGCTGACGCCGCCATAGATGCCCCGTAGCTCATAGGCGCCATTGGGGCCGCCCACCTCGACACCCAGGCCGGCCGCCATGCCGAGGGGGTTGAGAAATGAATAGAGCCCGAAGGCGACGAACATGAGCGCCATGAGCGCGAGGAAAATCCTGATCAGCATGCCTGGAAAAGTAGCACCGTCCTGCGATCAGGCAATGACGGTTTAAAGGTGCGCCCACGTGCAAGTGTCTCCTATATATGCATGGCGAACGGCGCGGCAGCGCCCCATCCGGAGCCTGCATGACAACGCCCAGCCGCCAGCCACCGATAATCAATGCGCCCTGGCCCGTAGCGGGATTTGCCCTTGTTCTGGTGGCAGCGCATCTCGTCATTAGCTTGCTGCCGACACGGCTTCAGAACGTCGTCTTCTATTTCGGAGCCTTGTTTCCAGAGCGTTTTTGGTCGCCCTCAGAGGCGCCTTCCCTGACAGGTTTGCCGCCCTATGCCAACGCGTTCGAGGCTTTTCTGCCCTTAGTCGCCAGCGCCTTCATTCATGCGGACTGGATGCATGTGATCCTCAATGCAGCGTTCCTTGTCGCGCTGGCAAAGCCGCTGCTGGAGTTGATGCGGCGTATCTGGCCCGGGCGCGAGCCCGGCGCGTCGATGCTTTTGCTGGCCCTTTTCCTTTTCGCGCAGATTGTGGCCAGCCTGACGTTTCTCGCCGGAAGTTATCCCGATGGCGGGCCGGCGGTTGGTGCATCCGGGGGAATCAGTGGTCTCCTGGCGTCGGTGTTGCTGATCCGTGAGGGCCCCGGCCGATGGCTGCTCAGCCGGCGATTTCTGGTCGCGAGTTCGCTGTTTGTGATCGCCAACGCCGTCTTTGCCTTCATCGGGCCGAGCCTCCTGGGCGCCAACATCGCCTGGCAAGCGCATGTGGGCGGCTATATCGGGGGCGCCGTTTTCATGCGTGCCGTTCTTTGGCGGATGCAGGCTGCGCCGGGCTGAGCCGTAAGCGCGGGTCAGAAGCCGGTCGATTCGGGAGCAAGGGTGTGTTATCCTGCCGCAGGCACAAAGACTCAAAAGAGCAATCGTGCCGATGGGACGGGAGACCCGGTAGATGATTGTCGAGCAGATCCTGAATGACAAAGGCCGCGTCGTGGTGACCCTGCAGGCCGACCATACCTTGAAGGAGGCGGCGCAGCTGCTCGACGACAAGAAGATCGGCGCCGTTGTTGCGCTCGGTCTGGACGACAGGATCATCGGCGTGCTTTCGGAACGTGATATCGTGCGCCAGGTGGCCCGGCATGGCGCCGAAGCACTGGAGATGCCGGTGAGCGGGGCGATGACCCGTTCGGTCGTCACAGTGAATGCTGCGACGCCCATAGACGAAGCCCTGCAGACCATGACGGACCGGCGGATCCGCCACCTTCCGGTCGTCCACAATGACCGCCTGACCGGCGTGATCTCGATCGGCGACCTCGTCAAATGGAAGATCGCCGAGGCGGAGTCGGAGGCGAAGGCGATGAAGTCTTATCTCTCCGCGCAGTTTTGACCGGACACGGAAATATCACTGAACCTGTGCAATTCCGTCATTTAGGGCTTGCGGCCTTCGATGCACCCGAGTATCCCGCGCACTTCGCTGAGCTGGCCCCTTGGGCGGGCGACGCGGAAGACCCTCAAATGGTCGCCTCTTGGAAGAAAAGGGCTTGCCCTTTCCCCCGAACAGCGGCTATATGTGCGGTTCCTCTGAACGCTTGGGTTTTTGGACCGAGACAATCGGTTTAAAAGTTCTGTTCGCTCTGTAAACGGCAGGCTTTGTGGTTAATCCACTGAACTGCACAAGAGCGCAAAAAGGGTGTTGACGGGAAAAAGACCGGCTGTATAAGCCGCCACTTCGCCGGAACCTGAGGGGTCCGGAAACAATCTTCGGAAGCTCCGGTTTCCAGCTGTTTGACATCGTAAGAGATAGGAAGAGAAACGCAGGCGGCGTGACGGCTTGCGGACATCGCGAGATGTCCAAAACGATCACGACGGATGTGTTTCTTTAGAGAATTCTTTTATCCATCGATCAGGCCTCGGTCTGGTCTTTGCTAAAAGGGTTTCTCGTCAAAGAACGCAATACTTATGCTTTAGAGCAAATAGTAGCCGTCCATATTCCAATGGACGGATCGTCAGATCAACACTCAACTTGAGAGTTTGATTCTGGCTCAGAACGAACGCTGGCGGCAGGCCTAACACATGCAAGTCGAACGATACAGTGGCAGACGGGTGAGTAACGCGTGGGAACGTACCTTTCACTACGGAATAGCTCCGGGAAACTGGTGGTAATACCGTATACGCCCTCAGGGGGAAAGATTTATCGGTGAAAGATCGGCCCGCGTTGGATTAGCTAGTTGGTGAGGTAATGGCTCACCAAGGCGACGATCCATAGCTGGTCTGAGAGGATG
>CALGEE010000233.1 GCA_937881525.1 uncultured Sphingomonadales bacterium
TCTCTGTCGATGCATAGCCAAACATGATGCCTTGGTCGCCAGCGCCCTCATCCTTGTTGCCACTGGCGTCTACGCCTTGGGCAATATGTGCCGACTGGCCGTGCAGGTTATTTTCAAAACGCAAGGTTTCCCAATGGAAGCCCTTTTGCGCATAACCGATTTCCTTGACCGTGCGGCGGACGGTGGCCTCGATTTCTTCTTTGGCGCCTTCGGCCCATGCGCCATTTTCATAGACGCCTTTGCAGCGAATCTCGCCAGCGAGCACAACCAACTGCGTCGTAGTCAGTGTTTCGCATGCGATGCGCGCTTCGGGGTCTTTGGACAAAAACAGGTCGACGATAGCGTCGGAGATTTGGTCTGAAACCTTGTCGGGATGTCCTTCGGACACGGATTCGGAGGTGAAAAGGTAGGTTGAGCGCATAGATTTTTCCAGTCTATTGGCTGTATCTGCGTATAAAGAATTCTTTATATTGTTTTACGTCCTTAGCGAGAACCGCGACGGTGGGCAAGCGGTAACAATGCCAACAAGATAAGGAGCCCTGCAAAAACGAGCGGAATGATATTGCCAAATTGCGCGAACAATGTCGGCGCTTTCGCTCGCGGCAATCGTGCGTCGATGCGACCATCAATACCCAAAGGCAGGCTTTTCACGATCAGGCCATCTGCGTTGATGATTGCACTGATCCCCGTTGGCGTGGCCCGCACGACGGGCAAGCCTTCCTCCATCGCGCGCAGCCGTGCTTGCGCCAAATGCTGCGGCGGGCCGATATCACCGAACCAAGCGTCGTTCGATGGGTTGAAGATGAAATCGGGTCGGTTCTTGCGATCGACGACCTCACCGGAAAACACCATTTCATAACAGATTTGCATGCCAATTTTGACTGGCTTATCATTGACGGACACGGTCATCGTCTGAGGACCCGGGCCGGGCCAGAAATCCAGACTACCCGGCACCAGCCGCGCTAGGCCCAGCCGTTGCAGCAACCAAGGCATCGGCAGATATTCGCCATAAGGGACAAGATGCGCTTTGTCATAATGGCCAAGCGACTGGCCATAAGCATCCATGGCCGACACACTATTGCGCGCGGCAACGAGCTGCCCCTTTTCAATTACAAGGCGGTTGGCGCCTGTTACCAGCACATCATTATCACCCATGAGCGTCGTCAGCCGCGCTCGGCTGCCGGCCGCGCTGTCGCCAGGCTGACCTTGATAATAACGATAGGGATAGCCTTCCTCCAGATAGTCCGGAATTGCGGCCTCAGGCCACAGGATCAGGCGCGGGCCTTGGTCGGGCAAGGGGCGGCTGTTCATCGCCAGCTTGGCAAAGTTGACTGCGTCATAGCCCAAAGCATATTTGTCAGATTGCGAGATATTGGGCTGCACCACCGTCACCGTGACGGCTTGCGTATTTGCAGCCGCGCTGCGGTCATCTTCGCCCCAAAGCGAAAAGCGCCCGATGACCGCGGTCGCGACCAGTATAAAGAGCAGCACGCCACCAACGGCATAGCTTGCCCACCGGCCTTTGGTGCGCTCTCCGGATACGGCTTGTGTCCGCAGCGCCGCAAATTGGTAGACACCACCTACAGCCAAAATGACGATAGCTGACAGGCCGTAAGTACCAATAACGCTGGCCAGCTGTGGAACATATGGCATCGACACCGTAATGACGCTGAGCGGGTTCCAGACATAGCCTGTGAAAACCCAACTGCGCAGCCATTCGGTGATAATCCACAATCCGGCGAAGGCGAATATGAGGGGAAG
>CALGEE010000234.1 GCA_937881525.1 uncultured Sphingomonadales bacterium
GGATGTGCACGCGCCTCCCAATGCCGCACAATCACTTCGAGTCCTGACTGACGCCAGATAGCGAGATAGCGCGCAAAGACGTCTGCAACGATCTCTACTGCCGTTTGCGCATCGGGTGGCGTTGCACCACGGGTAATTAGGTCCGTTACCTTGCGTTCAAGATTCTGCGGATGCCAAACTAGGTTAAGACCGATACCAACAACCACAGCGTCAGACGCGCGCTCTAACAAAACGCCGCATAATTTTGCGCCATCCGGCGTCAAAATGTCATTTGGCCACTTAACGCAAATAGGCACTTGCGGCGCCATCAGCCGAACGGCGTCAAACACAGCCACGGCCGTGACAAAGGCAAGGCTAGCTGGCGACGGGTCCGTATCACGCAACCGCACAATAGTGCTCGCAAACAGGTTGCCGCTTGGGCTTTCCCAAATGCGCCCGAGCCGCCCGCGTCCGCCATCTTGTGCATCGGCACGCAGCCACAATCCCTCAGGCGCGCCCTGAACCGCCCGCGCCAAAAGGTCAGCGTTCGTTGATCCTGTCAGCGTGACTTCTTCAAATATCGACGTCAGAAAAGCGCTCTTGCGGCATAGGCCGTCCACACACCAAGCGCCGGTATTGCAAAATAGCCAAGCGGCGAGTTCGCGGCAGCCAACAGCCCGCCAGTCCAGACAAGAACCTTGTCATCGCTTTGCGCAATCACGTCGGCGGCATCATCGAAATACATGACCTTGACGACTTTCAGGTAATAAAACGCTCCAATTGCCGATGCAGCAATGCCGATGACGGCCAATGGCAAAAGGCCTGCGCCAACAGCAGCGTTGAACACAACCAGCTTGCCCCAAAAGCCGAAGAGTGGCGGGATACCAGCCAAGCTGAACATGAAAATCGCAAAAGCAGCCGCCAGCGCCGGACGCGTTTTGGATAAGCCCGATATGTCGGCGAATTCTTCGCGATAACCGCCATCCTTGTCCTTCAACTGCATCAGGGATACGAAACTGCCTAAGGTCATCGCAACATAGATGGTCAGATAAACCAGCATCGCGGCAATGCCCTGCTCTGTCCCTGTGGCAAGACCAATCAGGATAAAGCCCACATTGTTGATTGAGCTATAGGCCATAAGGCGCTTCAGATTCTGCTGACCAATTGCGCCAACTGCGCCAATGATAATGGACATTAAAGCGACGGCAATGATGATCTGCTGCCACACGAAAATCTGCGAGCCAAATGCCTCAAGCACGATGCGGATGGTCAACGCAATTGCCGCAACCTTTGGCGCGCTGGCGAAGAATGCGGTCACGGGCGTTGGCGCGCCTTCATACACGTCAGGTGTCCACATGTGGAACGGTGCCGCGCTAATCTTAAACGCTAAACCAGACAGAATGAACACGATGCCGAATATCAAGCCAAGGCCAACTTCACCGTTCATAGCCGTGCCGATGGCAGCAAAGCTTGTCGATCCGGCAAAGCCATAGACTAAGGATGCTCCATAAAGCAGCATCCCACTGGCCAAAGCACCAAGGACAAAATATTTGAGACCAGCCTCAGCCGAACGCCCATCGGAACGCGCAAAGCTTGCCAAAACATAAGCAGAAAGGCTTTGCAGTTCGAGCCCGATGTACAGTGAAATCAGGTCCGTCGCGGAAACCATGACTCCCATGCCGATGCAAGAGAGCAGGATAAGCACGGGATATTCAGCCCGCATGGTACCCGTTTTTTCAAGGAAACGCGGGGCAATGATCAGGGAAATTGCGGCCGCTATATACACGAGAATTTTGGCAAAGTTACCGAACGCGTCATTGACAAGAAGGCCATCAAAGGCAGAAGCATCTGTTCCCTTCGCCATAAAGGCAAATACGAAAGCCGCCGCAGCAACCAGCGCTCCGACCGACAAAATGCTGATCAGGCGACCCGCCTGTTCCCGCCATGCGGCCAGCAACAACAGCGCAAGCGCCGAGAAACTCAGTATAAGCTCCGGACGGACTAATGACAGAGAAGCGTTCAGTTCCATTATCAATGGCTCCCCTCAGCCATGTTTTTTTCCGGACCATGCACAACGCGGTATGGCGCAGTTGTCGGGTCTACTAATTTGAGTTTGCTATCCCCGGCGGGTGCAGCGCGTTCGACGCGGGCGACAATCGTTGCGACATCGCGGCGGATAGGCGCCAAAAATGTTTCCGTATACACACCCATCCACAACACCACGACAGCAATGGGAGCAAGAAGCCACATTTCACGGCCATTTACGTCCGACATTGCGGCAGCATCTGCATTGACCTGCGGGCCAAAGGCGATGCGGCGATAGAGATACAGCATATAGCAAGCACCAAGGATGATCCCGGTAGTCGCAATCAACGTAGCCCAAGTCGAAACCTTATACGCGCCGGCAAGGCTCAAAAACTCGCCCACAAAACCGCTGGTTCCTGGCAAGCCAACGCTCGCCATGGTGAAAAGCATAAACAGCAAAGCATATTTGGGCATATTGATGCTCAGACCGCCATAGCGACTGATTTCGCGGGTATGCAGGCGGTCATAAATGACGCCAACACACAAGAAGAGCGCACCCGACACCAGGCCGTGGCTCAACATCACAATGATCGCGCCTTCAATGCCCTGTTGGTTGAACGTAAATAGCCCAATAGTCACAATTGCCATGTGCGCGACCGAGGAATAGGCGATCAGCTTTTTCATGTCCTGCTGCACCAAAGCAACCAGCGACGCGTACACAACGGCCACCATCGACAGGCCAAAGACCAATGGAATAAAGTCGGCACTTGCTTCAGGGAACATTGGCAAAGAGAAACGCAGAAAGCCGTAGCCACCCATTTTTAACAACACGCCCGCCAAAATGACGGAGCCTGCGGTCGGCGCCTGAACGTGCGCGTCGGGCAACCATGTATGCACTGGCCACATCGGCATTTTTACGGCGAAAGATGCAAAGAACGCAAACCACAGCCACTTCTGCGCCTCAACAGGGAAATCTGTGTTCAACAATGTCGGAATATCCGCCGCGCCGGCAAACTGGATCATCCACAACATAGCGATCAGCATGACGAGCG
Organism: uncultured Sphingomonadales bacterium; assembly: GCA_937881525.1. GTDB lineage: Bacteria > Pseudomonadota > Alphaproteobacteria > Sphingomonadales > Sphingomonadaceae > Sphingorhabdus_B. The sequence continues at coordinate 3,057 of CALGEE010000234.1, forward strand.
AACCGAGCAAGGTGTAAAGGAAGAATTTGTAAGAGGCGTAAATCCTGTCCTGTCCGCCCCAAATACCGATAATCAGATACATCGGGATCAAGCCAGCTTCGAAGAAGATATAGAACAGCAGCAAGTCCTGCGCCGCGAAAACGCCAATCATCAACGTTTCCATAAGCAAGAACGCGGCCATATACTCACCGACGCGCTTTTGGATCGAGGTCCAGCTGGCGCCGATACAAATCGGCATCAGGAACACGGACAGCATGATAAGCGTCAAGGAAATGCCATCAATGCCAAGCCGCCAGCCAATTGGTCCGAACAAGGTAGCGGCTTCAGAAAACTGCCACTGCGCGCCCGCTGGATCGTAGCTAAGCCATAGCACGACCCCCAGCGCCAGGTTCGCCAGCGTGGCCACCAACGCAATGACCCGCGCCTGTTCAGCCCGCACAAAAAGGCAGAATGCTGCAGCAACCACCGGAATGGCGAGCATGATGGAAAGTACGGGGATATCCGCGGCGTTCATTATATTCTCACCATCATCCAGCTAACCGCGACGACGAGGCCGAGAAGCATCACAAGCGCATATGTATACAGATAACCCGATTGCATCCGGACGGCCATTTTGCTGCCAAAAGACACAGCGGCAGCAGACCCATTGGGTCCAAAGCGGTCGATGATCCCGATGTCCCCCTGCTTCCAGAAAATGCGACCGAACCAAAATGCGGGCCGCACAAATAGGAAACTATATAGTTCGTCGAAGTACCATTTATTCAGAAGGAAACAATAGATTGGCGCAAAAGTCGCAGCGAAGCGCTGCGGCGCGTCCTTTGACAACTGATACATAGAAAACGCGGTTATCAGCCCCAGTAACATTGCCACTGTTGACGACAGCTTTACCCACATCGGCACCTCATGCATCGCATGCATCAAATGCTCGTTGAAATAGAGGGTGCTGTTTGCCCAGAATGCCTTACCGGCCTGTGCCTGAATAAACTGATTATGAAAGACAAAGCCCGCAAATACAGCGCCAAGCGTGAGCAACGCCAAAGGCGTCAGCATCGACCATGGGCTTTCATGGGGATGATAACCCGCCGTCCCGTCACTTGTCGTCGCGTGCGCATGCGCATCATGTTCATGTTCATGTTCATCATGATCATGCACCGCGTGCTGAATATGCTCGGATTGTTCCCAACGTGGCTTGCCAAAGAAGGTGAGGAACATAAGCCTCCAGCTGTAAAAGCTCGTCAAAAGCGCAGCGATGACACCAATGGCAAAGCCGTACATATGATAGGTTGATCCACTGGCGAACGCGGCCTCAATAATCGCGTCCTTGGAATAGAAGCCCGCAAATCCGCCAACCCCAACGATGCCAACGCCCGTAATTGCAAGCGTTCCAGCCATCATCGCCCAAAATGTCAGCGGGATATGTTTCCGTAGGCCACCATAATAACGCATATCTTGTTCATGGTGCATTGCGTGGATTACCGAACCCGCACCCAAGAACAACAACGCCTTGAAAAAGGCGTGTGTGAACAAATGGAACATTGCCGCGCCATATGCGCCCGACCCTGCTGCAAAGAACATATAGCCAAGCTGCGAGCAGGTTGAATAGGCAATGACACGCTTGATATCCGTTTGCACCAAGCCAACCGTTGCGGCAAAAATAGCCGTTGTGGCCCCTACAATAGTCACGACATTAAGGGCAAACTGGCTTGTCTCGAACAAAGGCGACAGGCGGCAAACCATAAATACACCAGCGGTCACCATGGTAGCCGCGTGGATCAGTGCCGACACAGGTGTAGGCCCTTCCATTGCGTCAGGTAACCAGGTGTGCAGGCCAAGCTGCGCCGATTTGCCCATCGCGCCGATGAACAACAATATACACAGCAAGCTCATCGTATCGACACGCAAGCCAAGGAAGCCAATGCTTGAGCCGACTTTATCAGGTGCGGCAGCGAGTATTTCAGGGATAGAAACCGTACCAAATAACCAGAATATGCCAAAGATACCCAGCATGAAACCAAGGTCGCCAACGCGGTTGACCACAAACGCCTTAATTGCTGCCGCATTCGCGCTTGGTTTTTTGTACCAGAAACCAATCAGCAAATAAGATGCAAGGCCAACGCCTTCCCAACCAAAAAACATCTGGACTAGGTTGTTCGCGGTTACGAGCATCAACATCGCAAAGGTAAACAGCGATAGATAGGCAAAAAAGCGCGGCTGATCGGGGTCTTCCTCCATATAGCCCCAGCTATACAAATGGACGAGCGCAGACACGCTGGTGATCACCACCAACATGACAGCGGTGAGCGCATCGACCCGCAATTCCCAGTCAAACGTCAAATCGCCGGACTGCACCCATGTCATCACGGGCTGCACATAAGCGGTTTCACTGCCGCTCAGAAAACCGATGAAGATCGGCCAGCTCAGCAACGCGGCGATAAACAACCCTGCGGTTGTGACCGTCTTGGCTGCCAACGCCCCAATGAAGCGCTGTCCCAGGCCTGCAACGAGCGCAGCCAAAAGCGGTAGGAAAACGATGATATGAATTGCAGTCACTGGATGTTACCCCTTCATCCGGTTGACATCATCAACGGCAATGGTTCCACGGCCACGGAAATAGATAACCAAGATAGCAAGTCCAATCGCGGCCTCGCCAGCAGCGACGGTCAACACGAACATGGCGAAAATTTGACCCGTCAGGTCGCCCAAAAACACACTGAACGCGACGAGGTTGATGTTAACCGCCAGTAAAATCAGCTCGATAGCCATCAATATGATGATGACATTCTTGCGGTTCAGGAAAATCCCAAGCACGCCCATAACAAACAATATGCTGCTGACAACGAGATAATGTTCGATACCAATCACAACTCAATCCCCTGCCCGACGGGCTGATCAACATTACGCGTCGCGTCTTCGGGGCGGCGCTGCACTTGGCTGCTGATATTCTGGCCACGCGTGCCATGGCTGCGCCGATGCGTCAGAACGATTGCGCCGACCATAGCAACCAACAGGATCAACCCTGCGGTTTCGAAGAGGAAAACATATTTGCTGTAGAGCAAACCGCCAATAGCCTCGATATTCGGCACTGTTGCCGACACCGTGGCTCCACCTGCGCCTGGGGTGCCGAGTTTTACAGCTCCCGCCTGATAGGCACCAATACCCAGCACCAGCTCAGCGACCAGAACGACCGCCAATAAGATCCCGAGCGGCACATTTTTGACAAATCCAGCACGCAACTCGGCAAAATCAATGTCGAGCATCATCACCACAAACAGGAATAGCACTGCCACCGCGCCTACATAGACAATGACCAAGAGCATCGCGATAAACTCGGCGCCGATCAGAACCATGAGGCCCGCAGCATTGAAGAAAGCCACAATCAGCCAGAGCACGCTGTGCACGGGATTGCGCGCGAAGATCACCATCGCGGCTGCGGCAATGACGATACTTGCAAAAATATAGAAGGATATGAGCTGGATCACGATGCGCCGCCCTTAACGATAGGGTGCATCGGCAGCAAGGTTCGCGGCGATTGCCCGCTCCCACTTTGCGCCATTGTCGAGGAGCTTGGCTTTATCATACAGCAATTCTTCTCGCGTTTCTGTTGCGAATTCGAAATTTGGTCCTTCAACGATAGCATCTACGGGACATGCCTCTTGGCAAAAACCGCAATAAATGCACTTGGTCATGTCGATGTCGTATCGCGTTGTACGGCGGCTGCCGTCGTCGCGCGGTTCGGACTCAATGGTAATGGCAAGTGCCGGACACACAGCCTCGCACAGTTTACACGCAATACACCGTTCTTCACCATTGGGGTAACGACGCAAGGCATGCTCACCGCGAAAACGCGGGCTCAACGGGTTCTTTTCAAAAGGATAATTGATCGTCGCCTTTGGCTTGAAGAAATATTGCAAGGTTAGCCAATGCGCCTTGACGAATTCCCACAAGGTAAAAGTTTTGATGAGATGGGCGATACTGGTCATGCGAAATGTCCTGTGAACATAAGATAGCCGCTCACCAAAAAGACCCAGAACAGCGAGATTGGTAGAAAAACTTTCCAACCCAGACGCATCAATTGGTCATAGCGGTAACGCGGCACGGTCGCCTTCACCCATGCGAAGATAAAGAACATCAACAGGATTTTGGCAAAAAACCAGATAATACCGGGAACAAGATAAAGCGGCGCCCAATCAACCGGAGGCAAATATCCGCCCCAGAAAAGTATCGCATTGAGCGCGCACATCAAAAGGACGTTTGCATATTCACCAAGCCAGAACAAAGCGAAGGCCATGGACGAATATTCGGTTTGATAACCAGCAACCAGCTCGCTCTCAGCCTCAGTCAAATCGAACGGAGCGCGCGCGGTTTCCGCCATTGAACTGATCAGGAACATGACAGCAATCGGGAACAACAAAGGGTTAAAAGCATAAGCGTTAATGAAGCCAAAGACGTGGCCACGCTGGCCTTCGATAATGCCACCAATGTTGAATGTGCCCGCCCACAACACAATGCAAATCAGTATGAACCCAATAGAGACTTCATAGGATATCATTTGCGCCGCAGCCCGCATGGCGGAATAAAACGGATATTTGGAGTTGGAAGCCCAGCCCGCAATCACAGCGCCATAAACGCCAAGACTGCTGATCGCCAGAATATAGAGCAAACCTACATTGATGTTCGACAGCACGACCCCATCGGCAAACGGTATGACTGCCCATGCCATCAAAGCCACGGTGAAGGTGATGATGGGCGCGATCAGGAACAGGCCGCGGTTTGACGCGCTTGGAATAATCGTTTCCTGCAGGAAAACCTTCAGGCCATCTGCAAAGGATTGCAGGACACCAAAGGGCCCAACCACATTCGGTCCCCTGCGAAGGGCAAATGCGGCCCATAATTTACGTTCCGCATAAATGATCATCGCCACGGCTAACATCAACGGCAGAGCAATCAGGAGGATCCCCGCGATGGTCGCGGTGAACCAGGCGGCGTCATAACCCATGCCCAAATTTTGGAAGAAGGAGGTCATTCCGCCGCCTCCAGAACCTGCGTTCCATGCACCAGCTCCGAAGAGCATTTCTGCATCGTTTCCGACGCGCGACAGATGGCGTTCGTCAGATAAAAATCCTTGATTGGATAATCGGCAATTTTGCCATTAACTTCCGCCGAAAGCGCCGGTTCGCTCCAGCCATAATGGGCGAGACCCTCAACACCAAGCGCCGGCACCGCCTTTGCCATTTCGGCGCGCAAAGCGTCGACACTGTCGAACGGCAAGCGCTCGCCCAATGCGTCGGACAGTGCCCGGAATATCGCCCAATCTTCGCGTGCATCGCCAGGCGGGAACACGGCACGCTCTCCGCGCTGCACTCTGCCTTCTAGGTTCACATAAGTACCCGATTTCTCGGAATAGGCGGCACCTGGCAAAATGACGTCAGCATGATGGGCGCCATTG
>CALGEE010000235.1 GCA_937881525.1 uncultured Sphingomonadales bacterium
AAAATGGGATAAAACTATCCCAGTTGGTGGACCACTTCAGTGGGGGCACTCCAGGCGAAGGTCGCCTTTGATGATGCAGAACAGGGTGACGCCTGAATAACACGAACGGCCCATTGCGGTCACTCGACCGTCGGTACGGATGCTGCGGTCGCAGCCCGCATTGCCGACATTCGCCTGCCCTACGTAATGGGGGCACCCCATAGGCTGGTCTGCGATGAGGGAAGTAGATTTCGTCCAATGAAACACAAGCTGATGATGCACCTACAGTTAAGCTGGACAATTTGATGTGCGCGCCAAGTCTTGTAAAATTTCGGGTCAAAGGAAGGAATTCGAACGCCAAACTCCACGGCAAGTCGAATGATTTTGGGGCCGCAAAATCTAAGACAGAGAATTTCTGAGCATGGCCCGTGGGTATGATGCGGATGCAAAGGCCATGTTGCCAGAGGTAGTGCATTCTACGCGCCCTGAAACGACCATCATCCAAGAAATCGCCAATCGTGATTGTCTTGTACCCATTTTCAAAAGGCGCGGCTGAGTGTAGAGGCGTACGAACCAAACTCGCGGCAATCTCGGAAGAACGATCGCGCCAAAGGTTTGGCTTTGCGTGGAGGTGGAACACATTCTGGGTAAGAGCTTTCAAAAGGGCATCACACTTCGGCACTTGCGTGCACTCGTTGCACTCTCAGATCTGAAATTGGTCGCGCGTGTGTCTGAAGCGCTTGGCGTGACGCAGCCAGCCGTGTCGAAACAGATTGCCGAGTTGGAAAAAATCGTCGGTATGCCTGTTGTCACTCGCGACCGCAACAGGCTTTACCTTACACCAGTTGGCGTCCGTCTTGCAGATCATGCACGTCTTGCACTTGGCCAACTTGATCGCGCAGCCTTTGACATTGAGGCGATGACAAGTGGGGTGTCCGGCTCTGTCTCTGTCGGCGTGGTTAGTTCAGTCGCTCCCACCCTGTTGCCTGGCACCATTGAGCTGTTCAAGCGCAGCACGCCGCAGGCAAACGTGTCCGTTTCCGAGGGCCATTTTGTTGAACTATTGCCCCAGCTTGAGGCCGGCGCGCTGGATATGGTCATCGCGAGAATTTGGCAGCCTCAGGAATTGGCCGGGATTGACCAAATGGCCTTGTTCTCGGAACCGATCGTTGTTGTCGCCGGGCGCGATCATCCGCTTTTGCAAGGGGAGGACGTGTCATGGGCGGACGTCGCAAGCTATCCTTGGATATTGCCCCAACCGAATTCAGTCGCACGTCAGGCGGTGGATGCCCTTTTTGCAGCAAATGGCTTGCCTCCTCCCAATAATACAGTCGCGTCTTTGTCAATTGCCCTGAACCTTGAACTACTCCGGGCGATGCCTGCGCTTGGATTCCTCCCGCAGCGGCTTGCGCAGGCGCAGGCCGCGCGGGGCGAAACCGTGATCCTGCCCCTTGATACACGTGACTTGCTGTCAGAAGCGCGCTGTTTTTGGCGCAAAGACAAGGCTTCGCAGAATGCAACGCTGGCTTTGTTCCTCAAGTGCCTGCGGCAAACCACTGAGGACTCCAAAACAATTCCTTTTGGTTAATGTTTCTGGCGAAGGTTTCACTATTCTCTAGGCGGATCACCTCTTACCATAACCAAACACGCGGTTTGGGAGGGCTAGGGTGTCAATTCGAACATTTGCGATAACGGGTATTAGACTTTGAGCGGCGACGCGCTTCTTGCGCGATCTGCCTGTGAGGTCCTTGCAGCCTTCAAGGCTCGGGCTTTGACACCAAGTGCTTACTTGGATGCCTGTCTCGAGCAAATTTCGCACTTCAATCCCAAGATAAACGCCATTGCCGCAATGGATATCGAGAGCGCCATTGCTTGCGCTACGGCCGCAACACAACGTTGGCAAGACGGATGCCCGATGGGGCCGCTCGACGGGTTGCCGATTGGCGTGAAGGATTTGCAGAACACCAAAGGCTTGTTGACCACCCATGGCAGTATCCGGGCGCGGGGATACATCCCTGAAAGCGATATGCCGATGGTTGCGCGTCTGCGGGCGGCGGGCGCTATCATTCTGGCAAAGACAAATGTTCCCGAAATGGGGGCTGGCGGAAACAGTCGCAATCGGGTTTGGGGTGCGACGGGTAATCCCTTTGGTGCCAATCTCATTGCGGGTGGCTCGTCTGGTGGCTCTGCCGCGGCACTTGCGGCCAACTTCTTGCCACTGTGTACAGGTTCGGACACGGGTGGGTCGCTTCGCATGCCTGCCGCACTTTGTGGAGTGGTGGGCTACCGGCCCTCTGTTGACGTGATCGCCCATCCCACACGTCCCTTGGGTTGGTCAGGCATTTCGGTACTTGGCCCAATGGCGCGTACGGTTGATGATCTGACGCTGATGCTGGACGTGTGTAAGGGATATCACGCTGATGATCCGCTATCCGCGCCCTCTGTCACCGGCCGTTTCGCCGAGTTACCATCCACAAACTTAAAAGACCTACGCGTTGGATTCAGCGAAGACTTTGGTGGCGCGCCGGTCGAGCAAAGCATCCGAGAGACGTTCCGCGCGCGCCTTGAAGTGCTTCGTCCGCAGGTCAAGGAATGCCGCGCAGCAGATCTCGACCTTGGTGACATGGACCGCTGTTTCGATATTCTACGGGCCGAGAGTTTTGGCGTGGCCTTCGGCGAGGCCGTGGCACAGGACCCCGACAGCTTTGGGGCGCATATCAAGGATAATGTTGCCCTTGGGCAAACCATGTCACTCGCCGATCGTGGTTGGGCTCATGCCGAACAAACCCAGATCTTGCGCAAATTCAACGCGCTGATGGCAGAGTTTGATGTGATCGTTTTACCAACATCGCCAGTCTCGCCGTTTGCCTGGGCAGAACCCTATGCCGACGTCATCGACGGGCAGAAGATGGAC
>CALGEE010000236.1 GCA_937881525.1 uncultured Sphingomonadales bacterium
AGACAGCAAGCTCCTGCCGCGTGGTCCATTCCGCTTCGCTATATTTGCTGTTTGACTTTAATTGGGTGGCCATTCGCTCTCTCCTGCTCATTCATTGCGTTGCATTATGAAACGAACAATGCGCGAGGGCAAGTGTTAGGCGATCGCAAAAAGCGCCGACAAACAGCAACGACGCCCATAAAAGCGCCGTTTCCGCTTGATATTTAGGACCTACCTATTTAGGGGGCACATCAATACGCCGCCTGTGACCGTGGCGATTTTCGTTTTTAGCCTTTCAAAGTGGCTGGTTTAAGCCATTTTGCCGATTCGATGCGGAGTTGAGTTTTTTATGCAAATCATGGTTCGCGACAATAATGTTGATCAAGCCCTACGCGCGCTCAAGAAGAAGTTGCAGCGTGAAGGCGTCTATCGCGAAATGAAACTGCGTCGTCATTTTGAAAAGCCATCGGAAAAGCGCGCGCGTGAAAAGGCTGCTGCGGTGCGGCGTGCCCGCAAGATGGAGCGCAAGCAACAGGAACGTGACGGGACGAAATAAGCTTCTGCACTCTTCAACAAGGAAAGCGCCTTTCATTGGCGCTTTTTTTGTGTCTAGAATCCGCGTCGCTTTCTGCTAGTCAGCGCGCAACACAGCCAATAGGAATTTTTTATGTCCGTCACTGCCGTTCCGATCCAGCCGATCAAAAAAGGCTCGCTCACCAAATATTGGGCCGCGATTGCGTTGGTTCTCGCCGCCGGTGGTGGCCTTGCGTATTGGGGAACCAGCGACGTACGGCAGGAATTTGGTGATGTTGTGACGACGTCATCTGGCCTGCGCTACAAAATCATGGAAGCTGGCGAAGGCCCCAACCCTACGGACAATGACGTGGTCCTTGTGAGTTATAAGGGCATGTTGAAGGACGGCACCGTTTTTGACCAAAACCCGCAAGCTGGCTTTCCTGTAACGGGCGTTGTTCCGGGTTTTTCGGAAGGCCTGAAGATCATGCAGCGCGGCGGCAAATATCGCCTGTGGATACCAGCTGAGCTCGGCTATGGGCCTGAGGATCAGCGCAACCCGCAAACAGGCGAAGTCGCCATTCCCGGTGGAAGCGAACTGACATTCGACGTCGAGCTGCTTGAGTTCAAGTCACGCGCCGAAATCGAGGCAATGCAAAAGCAGATGCAGGAAATGCAGCAACAGCAGGGTGCCGCTGGTGACGCGGCTGGCGGCACGGCGCAGGGCCTACCACCCGAAATTCAGGCCCAAATTGACGCCCAAATGCGCGGTCAGTAAGAGCAATATTGGTTCTTTTTAAGGTGCGAGATTTTGTAGCAACACGTCGGTAGCTGCTTATTTCCGCGCGATAAAGCTGCTTATAATGTGTCGTGCACAAACGACAGCCACCGTAAGGGCTGCATTGGCACCAATCTATGCAAGGCACATGTTCCATGCGTTGACTAATGTTCATTGCTCGGACATCAGGCTTGGGTCAAAAAGGGACTAAGCAGGAACCATCCAGAGGAGCCGAAGTTGAGCATTACCAATATCGTAGCGATTGCGATGCTCTCCGGATCACTGCAATGCCCACCCGCCAACGAAGCACCCAGCGCAGTTGAAGCTGCGAATGCGTCTGCGCCTGTCACTGTTCAAATGCCAATATCGGTTCAGGCGGCCGATAATGCCGGTGTTGTAAGTGCGCCTGTTGCCAATCCCGATACCGTCACCGTAGAACCATTACCGTCCGATACGATAAAGCAGGCCGATCCGGCCACCGCTAAGGCAACAGACAAAAACATCATCGTGGTGACCGCAAGAACAGGGCCGCCGCCCGGCGATCCCGTAGAGGCTGTCAATGAAATGTCGTTCGTCGCAGTCCAAGCAATCGACGGCGCATTCGTAGCGCCAGTTGCCCAAGGTTACGAAGCGGCTGTGCCTAATCCCGTGCGCGACGGAATACATAATGTCATAAACAACCTTGATGAGCCTGTCGTCTTTGTGAATTTTTTGCTGCAGTTGAAAATCGGCAGAGCGTTTGAAACCGTGGGTCGCTTTGCGATCAACTCAACGGTGGGTGTCGCCGGGCTCTTGGATGTCGCGAAAAAGAAGCCTTTCAATTTGCCGCACCGTTCAAACGGTTTGGCATATACTTTGGGCTTTTATGGCGTAGGCCCAGGGCCTTATCTGTTCTTGCCGGTGATCGGATCGACGACCATTCGCGACCTGTTTGGACGGGTCGTCGACCTATCGCTGTTACCAACGGCAGTTGGAAAGCCCTTTGCCGATCCAATCATATCAGCGTCCAAGGGCATTCTTTCGTCTATCGACGACCGGGTCCGGAATGATGAAATCCTGACTCGAGTCCAGCAAAGCGGGACCCCCTATGCCGCGATGCGCGAATATTATCTCAAGAAGCGGCAAGCAGAAATTGATGTGCTGAAGGGCAAAAGGTGTAATTCCGATATCAACCTAGCAGATCTGGAGTTTATGGATTCCTTGCCCACAGCGACAACCAAACCGACAGCGCCAGCCAAACCCACAGTGCAATCGCCAGCACCGGCGGTGCAATAAAACTCACGGCTTATCTAACCGTTTAACAGTCCTTCATCCTTAATCCGCTTTTGCCAATAAGCAGGCGCTAATTGGTGGACATTATTGCCATCGCTATCGACCGCAACGGTGACGGGGAAGTCCTGCACGTCAAATTCGTAAATGGCTTCCATGCCTAAATCTGCAAAGCCGACGACTTTGCTGCCCTTGATCGCACGGGCGACGAGATAGGCAGCGCCGCCAACGGCCATGAGATAGGCGCTCTTATGCTTGGCGATGGCTTGGGTTGCCGCTGGGCCGCGTTCAGCCTTGCCAACGCAGGCGAGCAGGCCTTGCTCAAGCATCATATCCATGAACTTGTCCATGCGCGTCGCGGTTGTTGGCCCTGCTGGCCCGACAATTTCCTCACCAACCGGATCGACCGGGCCGACATAATAGATCATGCGGCCTTTGAAGCTGACGGGCAGTTCTTCTCCCTTGGCTAACATATCAGCAATGCGCTTATGGGCAGCGTCGCGTCCGGTTAGCATCTTGCCGTTGAGCAATAGGCGGTCGCCTTGTTTCCAACCGGCGACAACGTCTGGCGACAGCGTATCAAGGTCAACCCGAATGGCGGCAGCATCCGGCGTCCAATCGACCTTAGGCCATTCGTCCAATTTCGGCGCCTCAAGATAGGCAGGGCCACTGCCATCAAGTGTGAAATGCGCGTGGCGCGTGGCGGCACAGTTGGGAATCATCGCCACTGGCTTACCCGCCGCGTGGCAGGGCGCATCCGTGATCTTCACATCCAATATCGTCGAAAGCCCACCTAGACCCTGTGCACCAATACCAAGCGCATTGACCTTGTCAAAAATCTCGATGCGCATGGCCTCAATGTCATTTTCCGGCCCGCGCGCCTTGAGAGGTCCCATATCGATGGGTTCCATCAACGCTTGTTTTGCCAGCAACACGCAATGTTCGGCAGTGCCGCCAATGCCAATCCCCAACATGCCGGGCGGGCACCAACCAGCGCCCATTTGCGGCAGCATCTCGACCACCCAATCGACGATATTGTCCGAAGGGTTCATCATCTTGAACTTCGACTTATTCTCGCTGCCGCCGCCTTTGGCCGCCACATCGACCGACACTTTGGACCCGGGCACCAGATCAACATGCAGAACGCACGGCGTGTTGTCTTTGGTGTTGCGGCGCGTGAACGCAGGGTCAGCAAGCACCGAGGTGCGTAGTTTATTCTCAGGGTGCAAATACGCCCGCCGGACGCCTTCGTCGATGACGTCCTGTAATGATGCGGAGATATCCTCCAAACGGCAGTCCATGCCCCATTTTACGAAGACATTGACGATGCCCGTATCTTGGCAAAGGGGCCGATGTCCCTCTGCACACATTCTGCTGTTGGTCAGAATCTGCGCGATGGCGTCTTTGGCTGCTGGCGATTGCTCGGCCTCGTAAACGTCACCCAGCGCGCGGATATAATCCATGGGGTGGAAGTAACTGATATATTGCAACGCGTCGGCGACGCTCTCGATCAAATCAGCATTGCGGATGATTACGGTCATATTGGCCCCTGCATTCTAGATACGCCAATCCATTAACGTGCTACTCCACCTATTCAAGCGCCATTCGGAAACGGACCGTCAAAGAACTATGCCTTCGCGCATATGGCTAATGTTTTTATCTTCTACCACAGCTCAGTTGACCATGAGGCAGCCGGATCGGGCGCCGCAAATCCTACCTTGCAAGCATGGGAGGGGCTTTGGATTAGGGCCGCTAGGCATTATGTTCATTTTGGTCGAAAAATATTTGCCTGGCGCGATTTTTCATCTTGCGCAGTACATATTACTTAGAAGATCCGTGCGTCGCTGTACGGCACTACGTCTTTGGCTGCGACGAACGGAATCACATTAGCGACGAGTTGAGGTCCTAATTTTTAATTTACCCTCTTGCGTCTCAAAATGAATAAGGCACTATACGTAGCGGTTGACTACAGGGGGCGTTACCACAATTTGTGCTTCAAGCTGCAGGATGCAATTCTGTCGGCATGGGACTTTTTCCCGTCGATAAGCTGGGGACAAGTTAAAATACCCCCCTAATGAAGGCCAAAGAATGCTAAGATGGAGTTTCTCGCCCTGAGTCGAACAATATGGGAACATCGGTTTCCGTGAAGATACAGCAGATCGCTGAATGCCGGATAACCGGCAATCAGCTTGGGGTCGCCGCAATGAATGGAGCTACAGGTTATAATGGATTTCAGGGACACAGGCCAAGGGGCCGACGACATGACCGCAGGAATGATGACAGATGTGCTTGAAAAGGTAGCTGAGGCGGCGAAAGCAGAGATAGCTGAAACCAAGAAAGGTGCCTCCAGCAATACTGTCGACGCGCGCCGTTTTAATGTGGTCACCGATTCGTCGCGTGACGCGTTACTGACCGAGTTCGGCAAAGACACGTTGCAGGACCGGTATTTGTTGCCAGGTGAGAGTTACCAAGACCTGTTTGCGCGCGTTGCATCGGCCTATTCCGATGACGAAGCGCACGCGCAGCGTCTGTATGATTATATCTCGCGCCTTTGGTTCATGCCGGCAACGCCTGTATTGTCGAACGGCGGAACGGGTCGCGGCCTGCCGATCAGCTGCTATTTGAATTCGGTCGACGACAGCCTTGAAGGCATCGTTAACACATGGAATGAAAATGTCTGGCTTGCGTCGCGCGGCGGCGGCATCGGAACCTACTGGGGCAATGTCCGTGGCATTGGAGAGCCCGTTGGCTTGAACGGCAAGACGAGCGGCATCATTCCTTTCGTCCGCGTGATGGACAGTCTGACGCTTGCGATTTCGCAAGGCTCGCTGCGTCGCGGCTCAGCAGCCTGCTATCTTGATGTCAGCCACCCGGAAATCGAGGAGTTCCTCGAAATCCGGAAGCCATCGGGCGACTTCAACCGTAAGGCGTTGAACCTGCACCATGGCGTCCTGCTTTCCGACGAGTTTATGGAAGCGGTGCGCGCTGGCGAAGAATTCAACCTACGTAGTCCAAAGACGGGCGAAGTGCGCAGCACGGTCGATGCACGGTCCTTGTTCCAGAAGCTTGTCGAAACCCGTCTTGCAACAGGCGAGCCATATATCATCTTCAGCGACACCGTGAACAACGCGATGCCAAAGCATCACCGTGATCTCGGCCTTAAAGTCTCGACTTCGAACCTGTGTTCGGAAATCACGTTACCAACTGGTCGCGACCATTTGGGCAATGACCGGACAGCCGTATGCTGCCTGTCGTCGCTCAACCTTGAAACATGGGATGAATGGAAGGACGACAAGGTCTTCATCGAAGACGTAATGCGCATGCTCGACAATGTGCTGCAGGACTTCATTGATCGCGCGCCTGATGAAATGTCGCGCGCAAAATATTCGGCAGGTCGTGAACGCTCGATTGGCCTTGGCGTCATGGGCTATCACAGCTTCCTGCAGTCACGCGGCGTTGGCTTTGAAAGCGCGCTCGCCAAATCGTGGAATATGAAGTTCTTCAAACATATCCGCGCACAAGTCGACGAGGCATCGATGATGCTCGCCAAAGAACGCGGTGCCTGCCCCGATGCCGAGGAAATGGGCGTCATGGAGCGCTTCTCCTGCAAAATGGCGATTGCGCCTACTGCATCGATTTCGATCATCTGCGGCGGCACGAGCGCATGTATTGAGCCGATCCCCGCCAATATCTACACGCACAAGACGCTCTCAGGCAGCTTCATCGTCAAGAACCCGTATTTGGAAAAGCTGCTTCAGGAAAAGTCGAAGGATTCGACCAATGTCTGGAACAGCATCCTGGAAAAGGGCGGCAGTGTTCAGCATCTCGACTTCCTCACGCCAGAGGAAAAGGACACGTTCAAAACCAGCTTTGAAATTGACCAGCGTTGGTTGATTGAACTGGCGGCCGACCGCACGCCTTATATCGATCAGGCAACGTCGCTGAACCTCTATATTCCTGCCGATGTGGAAAAATGGGACCTTCTCATGCTGCACTTCCGCGCATGGGAATTGGGCGTAAAATCGCTATATTATCTGCGTTCGAAATCGATCCAGCGCGCTGGTTTTGCCGGCGGTGTTGAGGCGGACAACACCGCCGAAGCCCCTGTCATCGAGCTTGCGGCGCAAACCGATTATGAAGAGTGTTTGGCCTGCCAATAAGGCGTCCAGATATCACTTCGAAGGTATAAAATTTAAGATCCAAGGAAACAGACATGTCATTGTTACAAGCACGCAATAGCTACAAGCCCTTTGAATATCCATGGGCTTATGACTTCTGGAAACGCCAGCAGCAGATCCATTGGTTGCCCGAAGAAGTGCCCTTGGGCGAAGATTGCCGCGATTGGGCACAGAAGCTTTCGGATCACGAACGCAACCTGCTCACGCAAATCTTCCGCTTCTTCACGCAAGCCGATATCGAGGTGCAGAATTGCTACCACGAAAATTACGGCCGCGTGTTCAAGCCGACGGAAGTCAAGATGATGCTGACCGCGTTTTCCAACATGGAAACCGTCCACGTCGCGGCGTACAGCCACTTGCTCGACACCATCGGCATGCCAGAATCCGAATATTCGGCATTCCTCGAATATGAAGAAATGGCCGCAAAGGTCGATTATATCCACCAATTCGGCGTCGACACAGACGAAGACATTGCCCGCACATTGGCCATGTTCGGCGGCTTTACCGAAGGGCTGCAATTGTTCGCATCGTTCGCGATGCTGATGAACTTCCCGCGCTTCAACAAGATGAAGGGCATGGGGCAAATCGTATCCTGGTCGGTCCGCGATGAATCGCTGCACTGCGAAGGCATCACCAAGCTGTTCCACGCATTCTGTGCAGAGCGCGGCTGCCTCACCAAGTCGGTGAAGGAAGACATTATCGATTGCTGCCAGAAAGTTGTCCGTCTGGAAGATAACTTCATCGATCTCGCCTTCGAAATGGGCCCTGTTCCCGGCATGACCGCCAAGGAAATCAAACGCTATATCCGCTACATCGCCGATTGGCGATTGGGTCAGCTTGGTTTTCAGCCAATTTACATGGTCGAAGACCACCCACTGCCATGGCTCGCGCCATTGTTGAACGGCGTCGAGCACGCCAACTTCTTCGAAACCCGCGCCACCGAGTATAGCAAGGCGTCAACACGCGGCGATTGGGGCCAAGTGTGGAGCAGCTTTGACAACCGCAAAAAGAAAGACGTCAGCGAAATCATCGCCGCGGAAAATGACGGCATGGACATGTTCGAACAGGCCGGGGTTGCTGCGGAGTAAGCCTTCTCCATGATCTGATGTATACGTCATAGCAGTATAGCATTAGACATTTACCCTGCCGCGCTTCCGAAAAGAGGCGCGGCAGTTTTTTGTGCGCATTTCTGTCCGAAGTGCACAGGCCAGACCGCCGCCCCTAAGCATGTGGGTGAGAGGCAGCTGCGTGAGGTGTGTTATAGTTAAGTTACTGGTAAAATTGTGTAAAATCGGCAAATTTCGTTGGCTTCGCGTTTGTTGTCCATATGCTGGAGCACAGACCGCAGCCGCGGCGATTGAGGGGATTAATGGCTTGCTGTTGCTCGGCTGGTCGACCGCCTTTTTTGTAACGATTGTTGCTCGGCTCGGGCGGCGATAGGCGTTTATCAGCACCAGCTGCGCCTGCCGCCTTTATAATATCGGGCGAGCCCTTCTTCGACCAATATATCGCCAAGGCTTTTCCCATCGCGTGTGAGAATCCGCAATTTGCGGCCATAGCGATCTACATCGCGGTTGATGCTTTGCAGCGTGAAGGGACCGGCATTCACCAGCTGAAGCATCCGCCGAGTAGCCGCAGCACCGAGTTTTGCCTCTGCCGGGCATTTCGGTTGATGCGTTTCGGGCGTATCAATATCGGCAATGCGGATCTTAGTTCCGCGATACCAAATCGTATCGCCATCCACGACGCAGTTGGTGCCGCCATTGTTATGGCAGAACACAAACGAAGCCGCTTCGGTATCGGTGGCACTGGCAGCATAGACAGCGACGACGCCAATCGGGGCTGTACCAAATAACGTCCAGCCGCGCCCAAAAATGGCAACAGACAGCATCAACATAAGCGAGAGAAACCGAGTCATAGTGCACTGGACCTTTGCGCGTGACCACCGACCGAGCGCGTTGGATGCCGCGTAAAAGCGGGCACCTTAACTTGAAACTTGGCCGGTGTTGCCACGCGATACCATGATTTACATATATGGCTCAACTGGTGTTGAAGTCATGGTGCGTTAGGTCTGATGTAGACCTAAAAGCTTGCCACCAGGGTTTGCATTGGACATGACTGCGCCATGGACGATAGACAGCACCCGTGCACCGCATTTAAGATACTGACCGCCGCGCAATGGGCGCAGTTTGAAGCGGACGGACTGTTCAAGGGCGCACCCGTGGACCTTGCCGACGGCTATATCCATTTATCGATAGCAGATCAGGTGCAGGGCACGTTGGACAAGCATTTTATGGGTCAGGACGGTTTGGTGATCGCTGAAGTCGATCTCCCTCCGCTACAGTCCCTGATCAAATGGGAGGTGTCCCGCGGGGGCGCGTTGTTCCCGCATATTTACGGCGACTTGCCTATGACCGCAATCATTGGGTATGTGCCGCAGATCAAAGCAGAATAGAATTAGCCGCGCTATAAACGGCCCATCCATTTGTGTGGATGGCGCATCGCGCCCCCAGCACAGCCGGTTCGCGTCAGTAATTATTCCGGGGTCGGTTGCCGCGGCTGTCGACATCGTCGGGTTCCCGCGCTGCCTCTCCTAATGTTTCTGGTTCGTCATCATCGTTACGCTCACCGCGATAGGCGTCCATGTCGATCCGTCCGCTGCGTTCCATCTAGTTCATATGGTCAACGAAGTCCTGTGCATCATCGGGGCGATCTGTGCCGGGTTTGTTGCCCCGCCGTGCCCGCTTTCATGGGCAGAGGCGCGATCAGCAATGCCACGAATGGCATTGTCGGACACGGTTTGCGCCTGCGCGGCTTCGTCGTCTTGTTCGCTGTTGAAGGTTTCAGGCGCGGCGCCGATGGGGCGGCTATTGTCTGTCGGGGTCAAAGGCACATCCTTTCCTGTGAGGAAAATGCAAACGCCGTTGTCGAACTGCTGTTCCCTCGGAACGTTCAGCCGTGCCAGTGAAAGGCTATATTGCTTTCACCCGTGCATGTGCCGGTGCGGTCGAAACGCCGTTCCAGTATATGTCCTGCCCCATCCTGATCCACCGCCAATATTGTGCTGCACCGCGTGCCATAAACTGTATTGCGGATAAAAATGGGGTGCGCGTTGTCCGGCAGGTCATAGGCATCTGCGAGATCGCCAAATAGTGCCGCCGGATCGTCCGCTGCGCCAGTAAGCCAGCTTTGGAGCGCGTGGTTTAATCGCTCTTTGCGCGGCCAGAGTTCGCCTTTGACGGCATTAGAAAGGCCGTGGATCCCGTCGCCTAGTGATATTTTAAGATCCAATGGACGGTTCGACAGATATTGCAGACCGTCTTGATCGCCAATCAACAGGTTAAACGGGTTGAACGCAGCCATTGTCTCCGGCACATCGCCGTTGGTCAACCAGTCCGTCACCAAGGCACCGCGCGACGCTTTCTGCGGATCCGGGCCTTCGGGGTCTCGCACGTTGGTCACAACGCCGAAGCGCCCATTGCGGCTGACGCCCATCCATGTGCCTTGGGATGCGGTGTCACGTCCCGCGATAATGGCTGGGGCATCGCCCCATGCTGCCAAGGGCGCGGCGGCGCGGGCATGATATTCGTCGCGGTTACCCGCAACCACCAAACGCCAACGCGGATGCGCATTCCAAGCAACCGAGACTACGCACATAGGACGCGCCCTGCGATACGTCGCTCCAGCAGTTTCGACGCGTCCTTCCAATCCGCCGTCAGCCAAGCCTGTTGCTGCGCCCCGTTGAGAATAAGCGGCGCGCTGCGCTTGCCCTGCTCTGCCGCGTCATCAACGCTTATGATCGCAAAGACGGGCATGTCCGTAAGGTCACGCCAAATCCCTGCCATGGCGAAAAAAGGCGGGGTTTCGATATCGCGGCGTTCCGGCTTTTGCTTGGCGGTTGGAATAATCGCCGTTGCCGGCACAAGGCAGCGCAATTCAACGTGCCGCAAATTGCCAATCCAGAACGGGCTTTCCACATTGCGCACGGTCGGCACCCATTGCACCTCCCCATTTGGCTTCAGGCTATTGGGCGCGGGATAGCCCCAGACCATTGGCCGAATGACGCGCTGCGATGTTCTGGCGGACCGCACGATGACCGGGGCAAACTCTCCAGGCCGCAAGTCTCCGCCACCCCAAGGATCGGGACCATGCGCTGCATCAAAGGCCTCCGCAATCGCCCCAGACGGCGCATCCAGGCGATAGGCGCGAGTCATATCAATCCGCTAAAGACTCTGGTTTCGAGCGGCACGACGGATCACAATTGCTTTTCGTAAATACGATATACTTTGTTGATCTTGCCATTAAAGGCTTCGCCGACGGAATTCATCGGACCATTATCGTCCAGTACCCAGCCAAATTCGCCGCGCGTTGCGCCAAAGTCGGCCGTCGATGAATCGCGGATCAGCGATACCAGCATGAAGGCCAGTTGGCTCGCCATTCTGGTCGACTGTAGCTTCTTGACCACGCCCATTAACGGCACCCGCATTGTCCGGACCTTCGGCGCGCGGAGCCACCAAAGCAGTTTCGCCCAGTTAAACGGGAACAACGATCCGCCAAAGGTGCCCGTCTTCTCGTTAATATCGGGCCATGTCATCATGAAGGCCACCGGTTCCCCATCGACTTCCGCAATGCGGATCAGCTCGCTAAAAACGATGGGTTTCAGTTGCTTTCCAGTGTGCGCCACCTCGGCATCTGTAATCGGCACAAAACCCCAATTGCCGCTCCATGCGTCGTTCAAGATAGACAGAATGATCGCGGCTTCGGCATCGAAATTTTTCTTGTTCACCTTACGAATGACAATGCGTTCGTTCCGTTCGCCCGACGCGACGATGCGTTGCACCAAAGGTGGAAAGGGAACGTCAATCGGGATTTGGTAGGTATAGAGGTCTTTGACACCCGCATAACCGGCCGCCTCAATCCACGCGCCATAAGCCGGGTTGTGATAGCCCATGAGTATAGTGGGTGAGTGATCATGGCCGTCAATCAGCAGCCCTGGTTCCTCCCAGATCGACAGGCTCAACGGCCCCAGTGAACGGACCATTTTCTTGTTGCGTAGCCACGCCTCTGCTGCAGCGATTAATGGCCCCGCAACGTCGGCATCTTCAGCTTCAAAAAACCCCCAATTGCCAACGCCCGGCCCCATGCCTTGTTCTGGAGGCTGTTTCAGCGCGAGATGGTCAATATGCGCAGATATCCGACCAACGACACGGCCAGCGCGCTCGGCAAGGAAAAGCTGCCCCTCACCATGGCCAAACCAGGGGTTTTTTCCCGGTGTGATAGTTGCCATCACATCGCTTTTTAGCGGCGGAACCCAATTGGGATCGCCCGCATACAAGCGAAAAGGCAGGTCAACAAATATCTTTTTGTCGGCCATCGTCACAACTGGGCGAATATGTATATGTGTCATTCTGTATCCCTGAAACTCTATGCAGCGCGCGGACCTTATTCTTCGGTACGGACCAAAACGGTTTCGCCTATCAAGAAGAATAATAAGAATGGACCCCATGCCGCAATCCAGGGCGGGTACGCGCCCAGATTCCCCATTGCGAGGGCGAAATTATCCGCGACAAAATAGGTAAAGCCCAATGCCATACCGATAACGGCCCTCAGGAAAAGTGTGCCAGAACGGGCAAGGCCAAAGGCCGCAACCGCACCAAGCAAAGGCATCAACAGCGTCGACAATGGACCCGAAAGCTTATGCCACAAAATGCCTTCCAGATTGTCGGTACGGCGACCAGCGGCTTTCAAATCGTCAATGGCATGCATCAGCGGCAGGAAGGCCAAGCTGTCGCCATCCACTTTGACATAGTTAAACCTATCAGGCGTAATGCCCCTGCCGATTATCAAATTGCCCGGCTTGGTTTCCGTAGTCGTGGCAACATCAAACGATTTTGCGTTTTCCAGTTGCCATGCATCGCCAATGTAGCGCGCCTGCGTCGCAGTCACGACTTGCCGTAATCCGCCATTTGCGCGCAGATAAATACGGACATTTTCAAGCACAGTGTCATCACCTAATCCAAGCACATTGCCCGCGCTGATAAGATCATTGCCCTCGCGCACCCACACATTATTTCGCGCGTCACTATTGGGCGCAACCGCGCCATATTCTGCCGCTTGCCACACCTTCAGGCGGGCCGTGCTTGGCGCGACTACAGCATCGTTGAAGACAAAAGAAATAAGCGCAACGCCGAGGCTGGCGACAAACATCGGCGCCAATATCTGATGCGCCGATAGGCCGGCTGCTTTCATGGCAACGACTTCGCTGTTCTGGCTTAGCCCGGCAAATGCAATCAACGTCCCAAGCAAGGCAGAAAATGGCAAAAATCGGGCAATGATTTGTGGCGCGCGCATCGAAACATAATGCAAAACATCACCTTGGTCATTTCCGGGAACGGCCAATATCTTGCCACTTTCGCCCAGCAAATCGAGCGTCATCAGTATAAGGACAAGCATCGTGAGCACCGCGAAACTGCGGATTATAAACAACTTGGCCATGTACATGGTGATGTTGCGCGAGGGGAAGAAATGCATCTGTTATGGCTCCGCCTGAGGCGTCGGCATGCCTAAGGTTGCCAACCGAGATTTGCGACCAAAGCGGAACATACGCTTCAGCCATTTTCCGGCCTTTGATGCGAACACCTCAAGTGCACCGATAGGCTGCCCACCCGGCACATGCGCGATGACATGATACATCCATAGGATAAGGCCAGCAAACAACAGGAACGGCACCCATAAAGCAAAGAACGGGTCAACGACGCCCATGCCGCCGACGCTTTCGGCATATTCGTTGATCTTGTGATAAGTTACCACCATCACAATCGATAAAAACACGCCAAGTGCCGAGGTTGACCGCTTTGGCGGAATAGCCAGTGCAAGCGCCAAAAACGGCAGCAACAGCATCATCGCGACCTCGACAAGACGGAAATGGAAATTGGCCCAGGCCTGATTACGTTCCGACGCGGGTTTTTGCGCATCGCCACCAATGTCCACCAACTCGGTAATCAGATATTCCCGGTCCTTGCCCCCACGGTTGCGGAAATTCTCTATCTGCGGCAGCGGGATGGGTACGTCATGGCTCGTAAAGCTTAACACGCGCGGCGATGTATAACTGCGCGCATCGTGGACAAGGGTCCCCTTTTGCAGACGTAATAATATCGTATCGGGATCGTCCGTGCGCAAAAACTGCCCTTTTTCGGCTGTCACTGCGATTGACTGACCATCGTTGCTTTGCGCAAACACAAACATACCCGACAATTCATTGCCGTTATTTTTGCTCTCATCGATCCGGACGGTCAGATTTTTGCCAACATTGTTTAATTCGCCCACCCGCACCTTCGCACCAAAGGCGCCTGATCGAAGTTCAAAGCGCAGTTCTTCATAAAGATAGCGCGCGCTTGGCTGCAAGAATCCCACAATGGTTAAGTTAACGGCGGCAAGTGCAATGGCCAACAGGAACGGAACACGCAGAAGACGGAAATAACTCATGCCAACGGCGCGGAAAATATCGAGTTCTGAAGACGTTGCTAGGCCTCGGAAGGCCAATAAGATACCAAGCAGCAAGCCAATAGGGATACCCAGTGACAGATATTCAGGTATCAGGTTGGCGAGCATGCGCCATACGACGCTGACAGGTCCGCCCTCTGCCGCGACAAAGTCGAACAGGGTCAGCATTTTTTCCAACAACAGCAAAGATGCAGCGATTGCTAGCGTGGCAAGCAACGGCAACATCACGCGCCGGAAGATATAACGGTCAGTGGCAGTGATAAATTTCAACTTATGGTCGCCCTGTCACCCTAATTTGGCCGCAAACTATCCCGATAGACGCTTACAGGTTCAGGGGCAACATCGATGCTATCCCAAAAAGCGGGGATATCGGACATAAAGTTCCAGGAGTTTTAATATGAATAAATATGTCGCCCTTTTGGCTGTTGTTGGTTTGGTGGTGGTTTCAGGCACGGCAACCGCGAGCGAAGAATTGACCAACGACCTTTCGCGCTGCGCACCTGGCAATGGTCCCGCGGTGCTGGTTTCCGTACGCGGCATAAAAGTACCTAGCGGCAACATCAGGGTCCAATCCTATCCCGCAAGCCGAGACGCATGGTTGGCCAAGGGCCGTTGGCTGCACCGCGTTGAAAGCCGCGCGAACGCAGGCGGCATGGATATTTGCATTCCCTTACCCTCCGAAGGCAAATACGGCATCGCCGTCCGGCATGATCTCAACGGTAACGGAAAAACCGACATTACCCGAGACGGCGGCGGATTTTCAAACGATCCAAGCATAAGCATTCTGAATTTGGGTAAGCCATCGGTGCACAAAGTTGCTTTTGCAGCAGGGCCCGGCGTCACTCGGATCACCGTCAATCTGAAATATATGTAGGCACGATATTTGGCTTTAGTAGCACTCCTTTCGAACCCCAATTCAACTGGCAACAGGTCCTTGCTGCCAGCGGTTCGAACCTATTGCGCCAAGAACCCGGATATCTTCCATTACGAAGTCGAAGAAATGGACCAGATTGCCAAAGCGTTGGAAATGATTGCCCGGGTGAAACCAAAGGTGCTTGTCATCAATGGCGGCGACGGCACTGTTCAATCTGCGCTGACCGAGCTTTACCATGGCGGCCATTTTGAAGGCACGCCGCCGCCGGTTGCGGTGTTGCCAAACGGCAAGACAAACCTGATTGCTTTGGACTTGGGTGTAGAGGGCGATCCACTTGAAGCGCTCGCACAGATCATGGAAGCCGCAAAGGGCGACCTGTCTGAACATATTATCGTGCGCGAACTTATCGCACTGAGCGACGACAGCGAGGGCGCACGCCCGGTTCTTGGAATGTTTCTTGGCGGCGCGGGTCTTGCCGAAACAATCCTATATTGTCGGCATAAAATCTATCCCTTGGGGCTGCCCAACGGGCTAAGCCATTTTTTGACCGCAATTGCCGTGATTTTCTCAACCTTTGTCGGGGTTAAGGCGAGCTTTCTGCCAGCACGGTCCAAGCCGGTGAGCATCTCATTCATCCGCAACGGAGAATTGCAAGGAACTTTTGCGGTGCTGATTGTGACGACGCTCGAAAAATTGCTGCTTGGCGGGCAAGCCGGAAACAGTAAGCAGCGTGGGCTGATGAAGTTTTTGGCGGTTGACCAGGCCCCAATGGCGATGCTGAAAATGATGGCGGCGTCGCTGCGTGGTAAATTGGGACAGACAGCGATGACCGGCGTGCATTTCCAACAGGGTGATGTCATTCGTATCGATAGTGAACAAAGCAGTGTCGTTCTGGATGGCGAAGTGTTTGAGGCCTATTTGGGTAGCCCCATTGTTCTTCGGTCCACGCCGCCCGTATCGTTCCTCAAACTTGCCGCTTAACAAGCTGCGGTGAACAGGGCTAAAACCCCCGACATGCAATCGCTTACGCAACTTGTGGCTGAAGAACTGGCGGTTCCAGTGCAAGCGGGCGTCTGCGACTTTGCCGCCCAGATTGCCGCGCAATATGGTGATGCCGCACGCGCCGTCATATTCTATGGTTCTTGCTTGCGATCCGAACAATTGCAGGGCGAAATGCTCGATTTCTATCTCATTGTTTCGGACTATGAGGCCGCTTATGGTAAGACGTGGCTTGCGACCTGGAACCGCCGTTTGCCACCCAATGTTTTCCCGTTTCAGTATGATGAGCTGATCGCCAAAGTCGCTGTGTTGAGCGAGAGAGACTTCCACGATCTCAACCGGCCAGCCGCGTCTGCTGTATCGGTGTGGGCGCGCTTTGCACAGCCGTCACGCCTGGTTTGGTGTGCCGACGAAGCTGCCCAGGTGTCCGTAGTTAATGCTATCTGCGGCGCAGCCCCTACCTTGTTGAACGCGGCGCTGGCGTTTGTCGAACGCGAGGTTGATGTGCTTGATTTATGGCAATCCGGGTTTCAAATGACCTATAGCGCTGAGTTGCGCGCCGAACGCAAAGACCGACCATTATCCGTGATCGCCTTCGACCCCGAACGCTACGAACGCATCGGGGCCGCCGCCTTACAGCATACGCATATCGCCAACGCACTGCGCGGCGGCAAAATTGTGCTGCTGCCTGATGTCGATGGCAGAATAGCCCAGGAGAAGAATCGATGGCCAGGCCTGCGTCGGCGCGGCAAGCTGTTGACCATTGCACGGCTTGGCAAGGCCGCGTTCACCTACGCTGGCGGGATCGATTATCTGGCGTGGAAGATAAACCGCCATGCAGGCACGCACATCCATATTCGGCCTTGGCAGCGCAAATGGCCCTTAGTCGCTGCTTTGTTTCTGGTGCCGAAGCTTTTGGCGAGAGGCGCGGTGCGTTAGGGCATGATGCGTTTGCTCTGGGCCAATAGCAGCAGCGCGAAGATCCCAGCATAGCTGGCTGGTAACCACAGGCTATCAAGCCCGAAAAAACCGAACAGCAGCGCGCCGATAGCAGCGCCGCTGACAAGTCCAATCCATAGCAAAAGATAGGGCACCCACGCAAACCGCGCGCCGCCGCTCATCAATTTCACAAGCCCCTGACCAATCTTAACCAACGCGCCCGTCATATAAGTGAGCCCGAAAGATACAGAACCCTCGCGTTTAACAAGCGTGTTTTCCAAACCCATGCAAAATGCCGCGAGGCAAAGGCCAAAGAGCAGAAATTGGAAGCTTGCGATTACAGGCGCGGCAAACAGCAATATGGATATGATGATCAGGATATATGCCTGCCACCGCGACGGCGAAAGCGTGTTCTTGCGGCCAATAAGCGACCCTGCCACCACGCAGCCGACAAAGCTTAACAACAGCAGCGATACCATGCCGACATAAGGCGCGCCTTCGACCATACCGACGCTAAAGCATGTGGAATTGCCACTCATAAAAGACAGGAAAAACCCGCCGCTCGCCAAAAAGCCGATGGCATCGACCATGCCCGCCATGGCCGCGAAACTTACGGCCAATATGCCGGCATTCCGGTCAAGCCTGGTCATAGGCCAGCCGTCAGATTATCCCGACGGCTTTGCCCGCGCGTTCGAAGCGGTCAAGAATGTCAGCGACCTGTTCGCTGCTATGTTCGGCGCATAATGAACACCGCAGCAAGGTCATGCCCGCTGGTGTCGCTGGTGGCCGCGCCAAGTTCACATACAGCCCGTTTTCAAGCAACGCCGCCCACATGGCCGCGCCCTTTTCCAGATCGGGCATGATCACGGCAATGATCGCGCTTTGCGCATTGGGTGTGCCCAATTGGAAGCCCAAATCGCGCAGGCCCTTATGCAGGCTCTTCGAATTCTCCCACAAATGCCCGCGCTTATTGCTATTGTGCATCAGCTTGCGGATGCTCGAGGCGGAACATGCGACGACCGACGGCGGAAGCGATGCGGTGAACACATAAGGACGGCACACAAGCCGCATGATTTCGAACTTCGGGTGGTTTGACACACAGAAACCGCCAACCGTGCCGACCGATTTGGAGAATGTGCCGATGATGAAATCAACATCGTCCAAAACGCCTTGCTCTTCGGCAACACCCCGGCCATTTTCGCCAATGAAACCCATCGAGTGCGCTTCATCAACCAAGATCATCGCGCCAGCTTCTTTCGAAACGCGGATCATTTCCTTCAAAGGGGCAACATCGCCCAGCATCGAATAGACGCCCTCAAGCACCACCAACTTGCCTGCATCGGCGGGCAAACGCTTAAGGCGCTTCTCAAGCGCTTCCACATCATTATGACGGAAGGCAACGATTTCGGCATCGCCCATTTTGCAACCATCATAGATCGACGCATGGCTGTCGATGTCGAGGATGATGTAATCACCCTTACCCGCGATCGTGCTGATAATGCCCAAATTGGCCTGATAGCCCGTGGAAAAGACCATCGCATGGTCCATTCCGTAAAATTCCTTCAACGCGTCTTCGCATTCCTTGTGGCCCTGAAACGTGCCATTCAGAACGCGGCTGCCAGTGGTACCCGCGCCAAATTCGTCCAAAGCTTTCTTGCCTGCCGCGATGACATCATCATCAAAGGTCATGCCCATATAATTATAGGTGCCAAGCAGGATCGTTTCCTTGCCATTGACGACGGCAACGGTTGGGGATTTCACCTCTTCCATCACCAGGCTGAACGGGTCCTTCACACCAGTGGCGAGCAGACCTTCGCGCTGGGCGATTAAAGCGTCAAATTTTGAAAATAAGTCAGTCATTACTGTCTCTCGTAAAAAATTAAGCAGCGGTTAGCTTGGTCACGGCATCGACCAACTGGCCGACATTTTCGATCCCTGCCTGCAAATTCATGCTGATGATGATGTCGAAGCTGTCTTCGACTTCCGCGACAAAGTCCATAACGGTCAGGCTGTCCCATTCAAGGTCGCCAGCAAAGGTCGTTGTCTCACTGACGTCAACGCCTTTTTTGTTAAATGGCGCAATCAAGCCCTTCAGGCGATCAAACATTTCGCTTCGGTCAGTCATTCGTAAATCCTCGAAATAGGCTGCGACTATTGCGCTTTATCGTAGCGCTATGGCAAGGGAATAAGGCGGCAAAAGGGCAAGGCCAAGGCGCTACATCCACCCTTGCTTGCGATACCATGTTACTGTGTCCTGAAGCCCCTTTGGCGTGGCTATTTCCGGTTTCCAAAGTTCGGGCGCTGGCGCGGCGTCCGGGTCAATGGTCCAGTCGGGATGCGCAAGATAATTGGCGCGATCCGGTGTCAGCTTTGCCTTTGGTCCCCGAATAGCCCGATCGGCCCATCCCGCAATTTTTAGCAGAAAGCGCGGCGCGTGGATTGTTGTGATGTTGCGTGCGACTGCCGCGCCAATGGCCTTGGCAAAAGCTTCATGGCTCCACCCGCCCTCCATAGCGTCATCAGCCTCAAAAACCCGATTCGATACATCAGCAGCCGACAATAATGTCACAAGCAAACGCGCCAAATCATCGACATGGATGACGGATACGCGTCCGCGTGGCGGCAGCAAGGCCCAGCCTTTGGCAGCGATACGAAACATGTCGAACATTTCGGTGTCACCGGGGCCATAGACCCCCGGCGGTCGGATGACGGTCCAGTCGAGTTCGGAGCAGCGCACCAGATATTCGGCTTTCGCTTTACTGGCACCGTATATCGACAAGGCAGGGTGGCGGGCGGCGAGTGAGGAAACATGGACGAAGCGACCGATGCTTGCCGATGCTGCTGCAGCGAGCATATGTGCCGTGCCTGTCACATTACCGCTTTCAAAACCTGCCGCATCGGGCGCGTTTACGACGCCTGCGGCATGCAAGACGGCATCGGCCCCTTTGCACAATTCGATAAGGCTCGCGGCATCATCCAAGCGCCCATGCACCCAAGTTACCCCGGCTTTCTTGGGCTGGTCGCGCCGCGTCAACGCGCGCACATGCCAACCAGCGGCAAGCAGTCGGTCAAGCGTCATCCGCCCGACAAAGCCCGTCGCGCCCGTCAGCGCAACTGTCTTCACAGAAGAACCAGTTGATCGCGGTGGACAAGGACGGAGCGCGGCACAGTCCCCAAAATGGACGCCAACTCGCTTGATCGATGTCCACAAATTCGTGCGGCATCGACCGCGTCATATTCCGAAAGTCCACGCGCAATTGCAATATCGTCGTCGGCGCTAATGTCTATGAC
Source organism: uncultured Sphingomonadales bacterium (assembly GCA_937881525.1). Taxonomy (GTDB): domain Bacteria; phylum Pseudomonadota; class Alphaproteobacteria; order Sphingomonadales; family Sphingomonadaceae; genus Sphingorhabdus_B. The sequence continues at coordinate 20,324 of CALGEE010000236.1, forward strand.
ATCGCCGCGCTTAAACTCGCCCTCAACCGACAAGGCGCCAGCAGGCAACAGGCTGCTGCCGCTTTTCAACGCCTGAACCGCACCATCATCGATGCGGATGCGGCCCTTGACCGTTAGCCGCCCGCTGAGCCAGCTTTTGCGGACCGATGCCCCTTCACGCGGGACGAAGAAGGTCGCTGCGCCACCTTGCTCTAATGCCAAAAGCGGGTGGTCGCGCAGGCCCGATGCGATGACAAGGCCAATCCCTGCGCGCGTTGCAATATCGGCGGCATCCAGCTTGGATGCCATCCCGCCCGACCCCATGCCAGATGAGGAACCTTCGGCCACCATCACCCGCACACGGCCATCAATCTTCTCGACGGTTGGTAGCAACATGGCGTCGGGCAAATGCGGCGCGCGGTCGAACAGGCCATCGACGTCGGACAGCAACACCACGCCAGCAGCGCCCGCCGCTTGCGCAACACGGGCGGCCAAACGGTCGTTATCGCCAAAACGAATTTCTTCGGTGGCCACGCTGTCATTTTCGTTGATCACAGGCACCGCGCCTGCCCCCAACAGGCGGTCCAACGTCGCGGCGATGTTCAAATAGCGGCGGCGGTCTTCAAGATCATCCAGCGTGACCAATATCTGCGCTGCGGCCAAGGACTGCGCTTCCAACAAATCAGCCCAAATGCCAGACAGCACAATTTGCCCCACGGACGCCGCAGCCTGCGCATCGGCAAGGCTGGCGCGGCCACCCTTGTCAAAGCCCAAGCGGCAGGCACCGAGCGCAATCGCGCCGGACGTCACAATGATGATCCGTTGCCCCGCCTTATGCCGCGCGCTGATGTCGGCGACGAGCGTTTGCAGCCATTCCCACCGCAGTTTGCCGTCAGGCTTTACCAACAGCGACGATCCGACTTTCACCACCAATAAGGGGCAAGATATTGGCAGGAAGGCAGCGTTCAGATTGGCGACCATGTCCCGTCCTCGGAAATGCCGTCGGCTTTCGCCCCTTCGATGCCGCTTTTGGCAGGCAGCGCCTCCAAAATCCGGTCGAGTACAAGATCAACGCCTTGGCCCGTTGCGCCCGAAATCGCGATGACATCTTTCGCGCCGGCAGCATGAAGCTGCTGTGCGATATCGGCCATCAATTCCGGATCCAGCAAATCGCCTTTATTCAGCGCAACAATTTGCGGCTTTTCATCAAGTGCTGCGCCATATTCACTCAATTCTGCGCACACGACATGCCACGCATCAACGGGGTCATCCTGCGTCGCGTCAATCAAGTGAATGAGACTGCGGCAGCGTTCAATATGCCCCAAGAAACGGTCGCCAATGCCGACACCTTCCGCAGCACCGGCAATAAGCCCGGGAATATCGGCAAGTACAAACTCGCGCGATTTATGGTCTACGACACCCAATTGCGGACGCGTGGTCGTGAACGGATAATCGCCGACCTTCGCTTTGGTATTCGACACTTGGTTGATGAATGTCGATTTGCCTGCGTTCGGCATACCGACAAGACCAGCATCGGCCAGCAACTTCAGCCGCAACCAAACATACATTTCTTCGCCAGGCCAGCCTGGGCCATGTTCGCGCGGAGCACGGTTTGTCGAGCTTTTATAAGAAGCATTACCGCGACCGCCATCACCGCCGCGCAGGAACACAACGCGCTGCCCAACCGCGGTAAGGTCAAACAAAAGCGTGCGCTCCTCATCATCGGCAAGCACCTGCGTTCCAACTGGAACCTGAATGACGAGTTCGTCGCCATATGCGCCATGGCGGTCTCGGCCCATGCCTTGAATGCCGCGCATCGCTTTAAAATGCTGTGCATAGCGAAAATCGATAAGCGTGTTTAGGCCCGCCACAGCTTCAAAAATGACGTCGCCACCTTTGCCGCCATTGCCGCCATCAGGGCCGCCATATTGCACATATTTCTCGCGCCGAAAGCTGACAGCCCCCGGGCCACCTGCGCCAGAACGGACAAAAATCTTAGCTTGGTCAAGAAAATGCATATTTGGCCTTTAGGGGAGAATCCCGGTTTTGACTAGCGCAGTCGCTTTGATGCAAACGTACGGCCCGACCCTGATTTGAGATATTTTTCGGATGCGACGGCTTTTTGTGGATCGTCGAACCAACAAAAGCCCTTCTACGCCTGCGGCTTCGGCGGACAACCGTCGCTAAAACATCGTCTGGCCTGCCAGCCGAAGCTTTAGCGGAGGTTGGTGGAGCCTAGGGGAGTCGAACCCCTGACCTCTACACTGCCAGTGTAGCGCTCTACCAGCTGAGCTAAGGCCCCATATAGCCGCCCAGAGGCGGCCTTGGTGAGGAGCGCCACTAGCGGGCGCTCCTGTATATATCAAGCGCGAAGATTAGATGTCGTCAGGTTCGCCTTCGGTGCCGGCAACGCCGAGATCTTCGTCTCCACCCAAGTCAACATCATTGTCTGGCGAAACGTCGCCGTCGACAGCATCGACGTCAATGTCGAGATCGTCATCGGCCAGGTTAGAGTCGTCCTTTTTCTTTTGGACTTCTTCAAACGGCATTGGCTGCTTCGATTTCAGAACTGGCTCTGGCGTCCACTGGTTGCCGCATTCGATGCATTCAACCGGCTCATCCTTGGTCAGATCATAAAAACGAACGCCACATTTCGGGCAAGTGCGCTTGGTTCCCCATTCAGCCTTGATCATGGCGGGCTTAAATCCTTTTTAAACTGGCTTGGAAAGGCGATCCACGTCTGTGAATCACCGTCAATTGGTGCGGCCCTTGCCACAGCGACGCGCCGCTGTCAAAAATTACTGTGGTCGTTGACTTGATCGCGCATCATCCGCAAAGCGAAAAACATCATGCACAGCGCCCAATCTCGATCCGGCAGTTTCCAGCCCAGCGGCCCGTTACGCGGCACGCTTAAGGTTCCCGGCGACAAATCCATCTCACATCGCGCTCTTATGTTGAGCGCACTTGCGGTGGGGACAAGCCATATCTCTGGCTTGCTTGAAGGCGAAGACGTTTTGGCCACTGCCGCCGCCATGCGGGCAATGGGCGCACATATTGAACGGAACGGCGAAGGCAGTTGGACCGTGCACGGCGTTGGCGTCGGTGGCCTCATGCAGCCTTCTGGTGCGCTCGACATGGGTAACAGCGGCACCTCCACGCGATTGTTGATGGGGCTCGTTGCCAGCCACCGGCTAACCGCCACGTTCATTGGCGATGCAAGCCTGTCGAGGCGCCCCATGGGCCGCGTGATTAATCCGCTTAGCCAAATGGGCGCCGAGTTTACGGCGAGCCCCGGCGGTATGCTGCCGTTGATGGTGCGTGGATTGGTGCCTGCCATACCGATTAGCTACCGCCTGCCGGTGGCCTCTGCGCAAGTTAAAAGCGCCGTCCTGCTGGCGGGGTTAAACATTGCGGGCATCACCGAAGTCATCGAACCAGTGCCCACCCGCGACCATAGCGAACGGATGTTGCGCGGTTTTGGTGCAGATTTAACGGTCGATGTCGGTGCAGATGGCGTACGCCATATTCGGTTGATGGGTGAAGCAGAGTTACAGCCACAGCAAATTGAGGTTCCCGGCGATCCTTCGTCAGCCGCGTTCTTCATAGTCGCCGCTTTGATTACGCCAGGCAGCGAAGTCACCGTTACCCATGTCGGTATGAACCCGACGCGCACAGGCATTTATAAAATGCTACAGGCGATGGGCGCTGACCTGACCTTTTCCAACGAACGCGAAGTCGGCGGCGAGCCAGTGGCCGACATCACCGCGCGGCATTCTGTCCTGCGCGGCATAGACGTACCGCCCGAAGTCGCACCAAGCATGATTGACGAATTTCCGGTATTCTTCGTCGCCGCCAGCATGGCACAAGGCCGAACAACGACGAGTGGTCTGGACGAACTGCGCGTGAAAGAATCCGACCGCCTCGCGCTCATGGCGGCGGGCTTGAAGGCGATAGGTGCGCAAGTCGAAGAACGCGAAGAAGGCCTCATCATAGAAGGCAGCGGCGGCGAACTTATAGAGGGCGGTGCGACCGTGACAAGTGCACTGGACCACCGCATCGCGATGAGTTTCGCGGTGGCAGGGCAGAATTGCTATCACGCGGTAACGGTGGATGACGTCTCGCCCATCGCGACGAGTTTTCCAACATTTGAAGACATTCTTATAAATCTGCAGGCGCAGCATTGACCGAATATCTCTCGCCCTTCGCCGCGGATCTTGTCGGTTTTGCGGGCAGCTTTTTCATCGTAGCGGCTTTCGCCTACAGCAACGTCACGACGCAGATGAACGCTTTGTGGTTCAATGCGGCGAACTTCCTTGGCGCGGCGTTGCTAACTGTATCGTTGACAGTAAATTTCAACTTGCCGACGATGGTTTTGGAAGTCGTCTGGATGGCAATTGCGCTGTTTGGCATTGTTAAGGCGCTGATGACGCACCCTGCTGACGCAGGCACAGCGAAATGATTATCGCCGTTGATGGGCCAACTGCCTCGGGCAAAGGCACTTTGGCAAAGGCATTGGCGGCGCATTTCGGGTTGCCGTTTTTGGACACGGGCCTGCTGTACCGCGCGGTAGGCCGGCACGTCCAATTGCATCAGGTAAACCCTGACGATCCGGCGGATGCTTTGGCGGGATGTGGCTTTCCCGATAGCGTTCTTGATGATCCGGTTTTGCGGAGCGAGGAGGTTGGCGGCCTTGCAAGCCGTGTGTCCATCCACCCCAACGTACGCGCCGCGCTCAACAAGCGGCAGGTGGATTTCGCCAACCAGCCGGGCGGGGCATTGCTTGACGGCCGCGATATCGGCACGGTCATTGCGCCGCATGCCGAGGTAAAGCTGTTCATTACCGCCCCTGCAGAGATCCGCGCACGGCGACGCCATGATGAAATGCAACGGCAGGGCATCAATGTCCCGTTTGCGGATATCCTCGCTGACATTTGCGCCCGAGACGAACGCGATATGGGCCGTTTGGATGCCCCATTAAAACCCGCCGAAGACGCGCTATTGCTTGATACCGGCGATTTGACTATAGGCGAAGCCGTTCAAGCTGCGATAACATTGGTGGAGTCAAAACTCCGGCAGAAGTAAGTGGCGGGGCATTTCGCAGGAAAGCTGCGTCATGCTGAACTTGGTTCGGCATTTTACTTTGGCATTGGCCTTCATCAGTAAGACCCTGAAGCACGTTCAGGGTGACACGCACGTTTCTTCGTTACCCTCTTAAAACGAACGCTTTGCTGCTATTCGGGCATCAAGGCAACTCTGGTCAAAGACCGTCGGAACCAACCGACTGGCCGGACAAAAAGTACGTAAGGAAACTCTAACCTATGGCAACTTCGCCAAACCCGACCCGCGACGATTTCGCGGCACTTCTCGACGAATCACTTGGTGGCGCAGACGGTGGCTTTGAAGGCCGCGTCGTAAAAGGCACCGTAACCGCAATCGACAATGACCATGCCGTCATCGATGTGGGTCTCAAATCCGAAGGCCGTGTGGCGCTGCGTGAATTCGCTATGCCCGGCCAAAAAGCCGACCTTAAGGTTGGCGACGAAGTTGAAGTCTTCGTTGATCGCGTAGAAAATATGAACGGCGAAGCCATGCTCAGCCGTGACCGTGCCCGCCGCGAAGCGGCTTGGGACGTTCTTGAAGGCGAATTGGACGCTGGTAACCGCGTTGATGGTGTCATCTTCGGACGCGTTAAGGGCGGCTTCACCGTCGATCTTGGCGGCGCAGTGGCCTTCTTGCCCGGCAGCCAGGTTGACGTCCGTCCCGTACGCGACGTCGGTCCGCTCATGGACATCGCACAGCCATTCGTCATCCTCAAGATGGACCGCAAGCGTGGCAACATCGTTGTGTCGCGTCGCGCCATCCTCGAAGAAACACGCGCCGAGCAGCGCACTGGCCTCATCCTGAACCTTGCAGAAGGTCAGATCATCGACGGCGTTGTCAAGAACATCACCGATTATGGGGCGTTCGTCGACTTGGGCGGTATTGATGGCCTGCTGCACGTCACGGACATCAGCTACAAGCGTATCAACCACCCAAGCGAAGTCATCAACATTGGTGACACCGTTAAGGTTCAGATCGTCCGTATCAACAAGGACACGCAGCGCATCAGCCTTGGCATGAAGCAGCTGGAAAGCGATCCTTGGGATGCAGCCGTTGCCAAATACCCAGTCGGCACGAAGCTTAAGGGTGCGGTCACGAACATCACCGAATATGGCGCGTTCATCGAACTCGAAGCCGGTATCGAAGGTTTGGTCCACGTTTCGGAAATGTCATGGACAAAGAAGAACGTACACCCTGGCAAAATCGTTTCGACCTCACAAGAGGTCGAAGTTGTCGTTCTCGACATCGATATGGAAAAGCGCCGCGTTTCGCTTGGTCTCAAGCAAGCGCACGACAATCCATGGGCATCGTTTGCGGACAAGTTCCCCGTTGGTTCAACTGTTGAAGGCGAAGTCAAGAATGCGACCGAATTCGGTCTGTTCATTGGTCTCGACGGCGACGTTGACGGCATGGTCCACATGTCAGACATCGCATGGGGCATCACCGGCGAAGAAGCTTTGCATCTTCACCGCAAGGGCGAAACAGTCAAGGCAATCATTCTGGACATCGACGCAGAAAAAGAACGCATTTCGCTTGGTATCAAGCAGCTTGAAAAGGGTGCCCCATCGGCAGCCGGTGCTGCTTCAGCTGGCGGCTTGAAGAAGGGTGCAACGACCACCGTGACTGTCCTTGAAGTGCGCGATGGCGGACTTGAAGTACAAGCGGGCGAAGATGGCGCAACTGGCTTCATCAAGCGCGCTGACCTTGGCCGTGACCGTGACGAGCAACGTCCGGACCGCTTCCAGGTTGGTCAGAAGTTTGACGCGATGATCACCGGTTTCGACCGTTCGAAAAAGCCAAACTTCTCGGTCAAAGCACTGCAACTGGCTGAAGAAAAGCAAGCCGTTGAGCAATATGGTTCGTCGGATTCCGGCGCATCGCTCGGCGATATTTTGGGTGAAGCACTCAAGGGCGCAAAGAAGTAAGCTTCGGCTGAAAACATCACCCGCGTTTTCGGATTAGAAACCCGCTCTTTTCCCAAAGAGCAGGTTTTTTGGTGCCTAAGGACACGAACTGACTGCAATAGTGTTGTAATATTCAAAAACTTCTGCCATTTTGATTACGTTATTTTATTTTCACTATCGAAAGTTACGCGCCGCCCAAATGTGGCCAGTAAGAAAAGGACGCAGCATGATCCGTTCCGAGTTGATCAAGAAGCTGGAAACCGAAAATGTGGAACTGAAGACAGAGGAGATCGAAAAGATCGTCGATCTGTTTTTTGGTGAAATTATCCAGAGCCTCGCCGATGGCGGCCGCGTTGAATTGCGAGGCTTTGGCACATTTTCCACGCGTGACCGCAGTCCGCGTAAGGGCCGCAACCCCCGCACGGGCGCTTCTGTTGAGGTGCCATCAAAGCGCGTGCCTTATTTCAAGCCCGGCAAGGAAGTCCGCGAACGCCTCAATACATAAGGAGTTTGTGCAAAGGCACTTGACCGTGCGGGCGTAATGCTGTCTGCGCGTGGTTAAGCGGATGTGGCGGAATGGTAGACGCTACAGACTTAAAATCTGTTGTCCGTAAGGGCGTGCGGGTTCGAGTCCCGCCATCCGCACCATTTAGCCTGAAGGCCCTGACGCAAACTATGCGCGTCTATCAAACTCTGATCGCCGGCAATATGAATAGCTATCCCGATGAAGCGGTTATGTTGCGGGGCCACATATGGGCGCTTACCCCACGTAATGTGGCAAAAGAACCGCCTGAAGCCATTCAATTGCGGGGCGGTTGTCTTCGATAGCTGAGCGCTTCTGCAATATGGATGCGACCAACTTCAGCGGCTCCAGCCAAATCGGCAATGGTGCGCGCAACCCGCAATATGCGGGTATACCCCCGCGCCGATTGCCGCATTGCTTCGGCTGCTTGCGCCAGTAATTTCTGTCCGGCGGCGTCGGGCGTTGCGAAGGCTGCGAACATATCTCCGTCCAAATCTGAATTGGTGCGCATGCCGGTTTCAAGCGGCTGTCGTAAACTGTCGAGAACACCACGTTGAAACTCAGGCAGTTCGTCAAGAAAAAGCACGCCGAGATGTGCAAGGCTGACCTCGCCAGGGCGGATGCGTAACCCGCCGCCAACCAAGGCTGGCATGGACGCACTGTGATGTGGCGCGCGAAAGGGGCGCGTGCGCAACAACCGCCCCCCTTCCAAAGATCCGGCGACGGACGCAATCATTGAGACCTCTAACGCTTCAGCAAGCGAAAGATCGGGCAGGATACCAGGCATGCATGAGGCCAATAAAGACTTACCCGCGCCGGGAGGCCCGACCATCGGAAGATTATGGCCGCCAGCAGCTGCAATCTCCAACGCGCGCTTCGCCGTCTCCTGCCCCTTGACCATTTTCAAATCTGGTCCGCCTTGGCGCGCTTTGACAACACCCGGTTCTGGCGCACGCAACAGTGACTGGCCCTTCAGATGGTTTAGTAAGGCAAGTAAATCGGGCGCGGCCACCACTTCAATTTCCCCGGCCCATGCAGCTTCAGACCCCTGCGCCGCCGGGCAAATCAACCCAAGCCCGCGCGAGGAAGCATGCAGCGCAGCCAGAAGTACGCCGGGTGATCCCGCCACGCGACCATCAAGGCCCAATTCGCCAACGACGACAAATTGCGCCAACGCCTCTGCATCGACCAAACCCATTGCGCCAAGCAAAGCCAGCGCAATCGGCAGATCATAATGCGATCCTTCTTTTGGCAAGTCGGCGGGCGAAAAGTTGATCGTGATTCTTTTTAGGGGAAGCGCAAGGCCAAGCGCAGAAATGGCAGCACGAACGCGCTCGCGGCTTTCGGCTACAGCCTTATCGGGAAGACCCACAACGGCGAAGCCCGCCATTCCTGGGGCGACTTGGCATTGGACTTCGGCGCTGCGGGCTTCCAAGCCAAGATAGGCGACTGTGGAAACTATCGACACCATATCCTATCCCCATATGATGTGAATGGACCCCCGCCACATCGGGATGTGAGGTGACGAGGGCCCAGCCGACCGGTCCAGTAGTCGACTCGTTCTTCATGATGGATGAAAGTGGGCAAAAGCATCTGCCGCCGATTAGTATACGAACCGTTCGTATATCCATTTTGAGTATATCTATACCCAAAACAGATATAATTTTTGCGATAATTTCGGCTTCACAAGCGTTAGAAATCTACCTGCTCATAATGCTTGGGAGGTACGACGACTTCCATCCGCTCGGACAATAAAGGCCGGAAACTGGGGCGAGATTTGAACATAGCGTACCATGCTTTAGTCTGTTCATGACCGTTCCAATCGATCCCGCCCAGATAATCGGCGACCGAAATTTGCGCAGCAGCGGCCAGATCCGCCATCGTCATTGTTGAGCCAGCCAACCACGCACGATGGTCAATCAAATAGTCGATATAATCGAGATGCCCGTTGGCTAGCTTCATCGCTTCGCGCAGAACTTTGGAGTCGGGGGGCTGCCGATCAATAAGCCTTTTCTTCATCCGTTCATGCAAAAGTGGCTGCGTAACGTCGCCGTAAAACTGCTCGTCAAACCAAGCTACCAACCTGCGGGTTTCGGCACGATATTGCGCAGTCCCGCTGATCATGGGATTGGAGGCGACGGTCTCGTCAATATACTCAGAAATGGCGACCGAATCTACGAGCGTGATATTGCGTTCGGAATCGCGCATTACCGGCGTCCGTCCGGCTGGGTTCATTTGTAGAAACTCATCCCGCTGTTCCCATGGATTTTCCCGCACCAAGCTATAAGGCACGCCTTTTTCACCAAGCAGCAAACGTACTTTCCGCGAAAACGGACACAGCGGATATTGATGGAGATGCCACATGCGTATCTGTTAGGGCTCGTTAAGCATAATGTGAAGAGGGCGCACCCCAAAAGCATGCGCATTAATGCGATTTAACATGTGCACCCGGCTCGCGTTTGGCTTCCTTCGCCATTTGCGCATCGATTTTACCCTCGGCGGCCTGTATCTTTTTTTCTGTCTCCACATATTGGGAGTCAAAATCCTGCTGGCACGCCGCGACGGATGATAGAAGCACCAGCGCAAGTAAAAGACGAAGGGCACGCCGCATCAATAGTCTTTCTTATACCGAACGTTGAGGTTCGACCTACCGCCGCTGCTGATTTGGCTGAGCACTGAAAGCGCGGGCGTAAGGCTAATCTCCAATTGCGTTGCGGTATAGCCGCACGCGTCAGTGACGATTTCGACATAGAGGTCGTTGGTAATATACTGGCCAAAAGCGACCGCCATATCCCGCCCGGTTTTTGCATCAGCACTTAATATGCGTAAACGGTCAAGCCCGGTGGCAGATTGCAGCACGCCAAGCGGATTGAGCCCGCCTGCCCCGCCGCGCAGGCTATTCAACGATCCGGCAAGTTGAACCGCCTGAATGGCGGACAATTCGCCAATGGAATTGCCAAACAATATGCGCGCCATGATTTCATCCTGTAGCAATGCAGGGGTTGAGCTAAAGCTGATGTCGGGATTCTGGCAGGGGTCGCCGTTTTTCTGGCGCGCGAGGCGAAGGGGTTGATCATTGGTGAAAGTGCGGATTCCGAAATCATCCGGCAGTTGCGTGAAACGCTTGAGGCCTGCCCGGAAATAACATCGGTCAATCATATTCGCACCATTCACTCTGCACCCAATGCGATTTTCGTGGCCATCAGGGCCGATTTCGATGACCGGATATCCATGGGAAAGGGCGAAATATTGATTGAGCAGATTGAGACTAAGCTCAAGCGGCTGTCCCCCTTGTTTTCATCCTTCTATATTCGGCCAGAAAAAGCGCGGGATGCAGTAATAGTTGATGGCACACAATCATTCGGAAAGCGCTAATGCCGTTTATCGATGATCATCCAAATGGTGCCGGAAGAGGACTCGCGTTTAACTCATAAAATATTAAATTATAAAGGTAATAAATTTCGTTATTTCAGAAAAGCCCCCAATAAGGCCCCCAGCCATAAATCCTAAAGCTGTTCCCATGACAGTTAACACCACCGCAAAGGACGCGTTCATCCTCACCGAAGGCAACGTATGATTTGATGACGGCAGCTTTGCGCCCA
>CALGEE010000237.1 GCA_937881525.1 uncultured Sphingomonadales bacterium
TCCTGATTTATAGGTTTGTGTAAATTCTTGGGCCTGCATAGGAAGGACAAGGTTTTAGCAAATTAGGCGTAGCAATAAAATGACATCTCCCCTTGAAGGTATGCTAGTTCTGGATATGACCCGGAATCTGGCAGGACCTTTCTGTACGATGATTCTGGGCGATCTGGGCGCGCGGGTTATCAAAGTTGAGAGGCCTGAGGTGGGCGATGACACCCGCGAGTGGCTGCCGCCAAGCTGGGGCGACAGCAGTTCTCTGTTCCTCGCCATCAACCGCAACAAAGAAAGTATCACCGTCGACATTGAAGCGCCCGAAGGGGCTGAGGTCATCCGCAGGCTTGCCGCGCGCGCCGATATTATCGTCGAGTCTTTTCGGGGTGGCAGTCTTGCCAAGAAGGGGTTCGGCTTCGAGGACGTCAGGAAGCTCAACCCACGCACGGTCTATTGTTCGCTGAGCGCCTTTGGTGGGCGCGGGCCGGGCCGGGACCGCCCTGGCTATGACGCCCTCATTCAGGCCTGCTCGGGTATTATGAGTATCACCGGCGAACCGGGCCGCACCGCCGTCCGGGCTGGGCCATCTATCATCGACATGGGCTCGGCACACTGGGCGGCAATGGGCATTCTTGCGGCGTTGCGTCTACGTGATGAGACCGGCGAGGCGCAGCTTGTAGAGACCAGTCTGTTCGAGACCGGGGTCAACTGGATGTCTTATTTTGCCGCCGGCTATATCGCAGATGGCAGCATCGCTGGCCGCGTCGGGTCGCAGCACAGTTCAATGGCCCCCTATGAAGATTTCGCGACGCGTGATGGGGTCATCTATCTCGCTGCGCCCAATCAGGCTTTGTTTGTTACCCTGTGCAAGGTGTTGGGGGTACCGGAGGCCTCGAACAACCCGCTGTTTAAAGACAATTTTAGCAGGCTGGCCAATCGCGATGCCTTGCATGCGCTGATTGAGGGCCGGCTGAAGACCGATGACCGCGTGGCCTGGGAGGGACGACTGGTCAAGGCCGGCATCCCGTTCGCAAGGTTGCAGACCATTGACGAAGTGGTCAATGATCCGCAAGTTGAAGCACTTGGCCTGATCCGCAATTTCAATCACCCTGACATCCCCGATTATCGGCTGGTGGACCATCCGGTTTCGTACAACGGCACGCGCTCGTTCCGCGCCGATCCGGCGCCCGACTTGGGCCAGCATACCGAAGCGATTCTGCGATCCCTTGGCTTTCACGAACATGAATATCCAGCACTTTTTGACAAAAAGGCCGGCGAAGCGTGAGATGACCGAAATTTACAGTGGACCCATCTTCGACACTTTTTTGCATGGCCCTTGGGTTGGACGCGATGCAGCCGGCGGGACGCGGGCTGACCGCGTGGACTGGAAGGGAGATCCACGACTACGCCGTGTGATGCGGACATTCAGGCATGAGACCGAGAGCGGCAGCAGTGTGGCGACCTTATCGGTGCAAGACCTGCTGTTGGCCATGGCCAGCAACGGGGTTGAGAATGGAATACTTGCGACGAAGGTTTATTACACCGCTGCCGCAGACGCAGTGACCGCTCTCAACCATGACTTTGCCGCGATGAGTGCGGAGAGCGGGGGACGACTTAAGTGGATTGCCTCGGCGATACCACCCGAACTCGGTGGCTCTTCTTATTGGGATGTGATGCAGAGCAGCCGGATGCTCGACGCGTTTCGCGACGACAAAGGGCTGTGCGGGGTGCATCTTACGCCCTCGCCCTGGGGCATCTTCCCCAATGATCGTTGGTTCTATCCGCTTTATGCCAAATGCGTGGAGCGGGGGCTGCCAGTTTTCATCTATGTAGGCGCGCCCGGACCGCTATGGCCGATGGAGCCGAACAACCCTTGCCATTTAGACGATGTGGCTCTGGCTTTTCCCGAACTGAAGATCATCGCGCACCATATCGGCGATCCCTGGACCGAGATGGCTATCCGTCTGGCGGCGCGGCACGAGCATTTCTACATCTGCACCTCGGCTTGGTCACCCAAGGCCTATCCGGCGGCGCTAATGGCGTTCCTGCGCGGGCGCTGGCACGGGGTAAAGGGTTGCGACAAGACGATCTTCGCTTCGGATTTTCCGTTGCTTAAACTAGATATCATTACCCAGGACGCTCGCGCCATGGACCTCGCCGAAGACGCGCTGGCGAAATTCCTGAACGGCACAGCCGCACGGCTGTTCGGCCCACCTCAGCCGTAAGGCTTGCCGAAGGGCGGCGGTGCGGTGTCGTTTAGCGATATCCATACGCTCTTGGTCTGCAGATATTCGCGGATTGCCTCTTGCCCGTTCTCGCGCCCGAGCCCACTGTTCTTGTAGCCGCCGAATGGCGACATGTAGCTGACCACCCGGTAGGAATTGACATAGACAGATCCGGCCTGCAGCCGATCGGATACGCGGATCGCGCGGCGCATGTCTTCTGTCCATACGCCCGCCCCCAGCCCAAAGCTGGTGTCGTTGGCGATGCGGATCGCCTCTTCGTCATCCTTGAAGCGCAGGACCGTCATCACCGGACCGAAAATCTCCTCGCGGGCCACCCGCATGTCGTTGGTAACTTCGGTAAGGATGGTAGGCTCTATGAAATAACCGTTCTCAAGGCCGGGTCGGGTAGATGCGCCGCCCCCCAGAACAACCTTCGTGCCTTCGTCGGCAGCGATCTTCAGATAGGTCATCACCTTCTCGAAATGCGGACGGCAGCCCATCGGGCCCATTTCGGTCGCCGGATCAAGCGGGTCGCCGAGCCGGGCGGCGCTTGTATGCTCGATCAGCTTTTCTAGAAAAGCCTCATAGACGTTGTCCTGCACCAACACTCGCGAACAGGCGATGCAAGCCTGTCCTGAGGTGTTGAACATGCCCATGACGCTGCCCTTTGCGGCATTGTCGAGATTGGCGTCGGCAAAGACGATGTTGGGTGACTTGCCACCGAGCTCCAGGGTCACCGGCTTGAAATCCCGAGCGGCCAATTGATAGATCGCCCGCCCTGCCAGTTCGCCGCCGGTCACCGCCACCTTGCGCACATCGGGATGGCCTACGAGATGCTCGCCCACTTCCGCACCGGTGCCGGTGACGACATTGACCACGCCGTCCGGAAAACCGGCTTGCGTGAAAAGCGCCGCCAACTCCAGTGTCCCGACAGAGGCTACTTCATGGGGCTTTAGCACAAAAGTGTTGCCTGCCGCGAGACCGGGCGCAAGCTTCCAGACAACAAGCAGCAAGGGACTGTTCCACGGCGTGATAGCCGCGACAACGCCATAGGGCTCGTGACGCGTATAGTTGAAATAGTCGGGCTTTTCGATGGGCGGAACCGCGCCCTCGATTTTGTCGGCTAGGCCGGCAAAGTAACGGAAATAATCGGACAAATGGCGAATTATACCCTTCACGTCCTCGACTGGACGGCCATTGTCGAGACTTTCTAGCGGAGCGAGCCGGTCTGCATTGGCTTCCAGTAAATCGCCCATGCGCCAGAGCAGCTTTCCGCGTGCGCTAGCTGTCATCCGTGTCCAAGGGCCAGTCTCGAACGCCTGCAGGGCCGCCTCCACTGCGGCGTCGACATCGGCCGTATTGCCGCGCGCGATGCGTGCCCAGGTTTGGCGAGTGTAAGGGTTTTCTGACTCAAGCCACAGGCCAGTGGCCGGCTCTGCCCATTTGCCATCGATAAAGTGATTATAGGTTTTCATATATTGCCCTGCCTTAGATGTTGCAGGTTAGGCCTGCCGGTGCGGAT
>CALGEE010000238.1 GCA_937881525.1 uncultured Sphingomonadales bacterium
AAAAGTTATTTTTTCGCGTAACTGCGGACAACCCTGCCGAATCGCGGGAAATCCTCATATTTCAAAAATATTACACGACCCAAAGAAAACCCGCCGTGACGTAGAGGCAGTTTCGCTTAAGCGAGACCGCCGACCCCCTTTGAGAGGCGACCAAATTTGCGCGAAGCTGTGTTTTTGTGGAAGACACCCTTTGATACGCCGCGCGCCAGTTCAGGCTGCGCGGCTGCAAGCGCTGCGGCTGCAGCCGTCTTGTCGCCTAGTGCGATCGCCGATTCAACTTTCTTAATGAAAGTGCGGATGCGGCTGACGCGTGCGCCATTAACTTCAGTGCGACGCGCGTTGCGACGGATACGCTTTTTTGCTTGCGGCGTATTGGCCATTTTTGTCCTCGAATTTCGATATCTTAAAAGGCGTACCCATGCGGAATACCCGTTGAAGGAGCGGCCCTTAACCGTGCCTAAAAGATTCGTCAACCTGATATTGCCGCATTATCGCTGGCATTTCGGGCAGTAGAAGGTCGACCGTCCCGAATCGACGCGCCGCAATATGGTCGCACCGCAGCCGCACGGTTCCCCTGCGCGGCCATAGACGCGCCAGTCCTTGGCGAAATAGCCAAGCGCACCATCGGGGGCTGCAAAATCGCGCAGCGTCGATCCACCAGCGGCGATCGCGGCAGTAAGGACATCTTTAATAGCGACCACCAATCGGCTTAAAAGCGGCTTACTGATGCTTGATGCGGCGGAAATTGGGTCAATGCCGGCCATATGGAGCGCTTCGCACACATAGATATTCCCCAAGCCCGCGACGATATTCTGGTTCAGCAGCATCGCCTTAATTGGTGCCTTTCGGCCATGCAGCGCCTTTTGCAAAACAGGCGCATCGAAAGCGTCCGACAGTGGCTCAGGTCCCATTGTGGCAAAGAAGCGATATGCGTCCAGTTTGTCCGAATCGGTAATGTCCAACGAACCGAAGCGGCGATGGTCATTCAGCGCGACTACCCGCCCGCTCGCCGTTTTCAGAATGAAATGGTCGTGCTTTTCGATTTCCGTCGGGTCAACACGCCAACGACCAGACATCCCCAAATGAAATATCATCACGTCCTGCCGGTCGGTGTAGATCAAGCCATATTTGGCTCTCCGTCCAAGCGACACTATCCGTGCGCCCGTCAGCCGCTGGCGCAAATCGGGCGGGATTGGCCAACGCAGGTCGGCACGGCGCGGTTCCGCACGAACAATCAGCTCGCCTTCAAGGACCGACCGCAGGCCGGAGACGGTTGTTTCCACTTCAGGTAATTCGGGCATATGATTTTCACCTAACAGCCTTTGCGGCTGGCGCAACAATCCGCTAGGGGTCTGCACGATGAATGACACCGTATCCTTTGGCTATGAGCAAGTTAGCCCCGAAGAAAAGACGCAGCGCGTAGGTGACGTCTTTTCCAATGTCGCACGCAAATACGACATTATGAATGACGCAATGTCGGGCGGCATGCACCGATTGTGGAAAGACAGCTTTGTCCGTCGGGTAAAACCGCGCGCAGGCGAGGATATTCTCGACATGGCGGGCGGCACGGGCGACATTGCCTTGCGCATGGAAAAACACAGTGCGCAAGTCACTGTTTCTGACATCAACGAAGACATGCTGGATGTGGGCATGAAACGCGCTATGAAGCGCGGCATCGATAGCCTCATCTGGTCCGCACAAAATGCAGAGACGCTGACCTTTCCCGACGCACATTTTGATGCGTATACGATCGCCTTTGGCATCCGAAACGTCACCGACATTCCCAAGGCACTGCGCGAGGCGCGCCGAGTCCTGCGTTATGGCGGCCGTTTCTTCTGCCTTGAATTTTCCACGGTCGAATGGCCGGGTCTTGCGCAGATTTACGATGTCTATTCGGACAAGCTGGTGCCAAAGCTTGGCAAGGCAATTGCAGGAGACGAAGACAGCTATCGTTATCTCGTCGAA
>CALGEE010000239.1 GCA_937881525.1 uncultured Sphingomonadales bacterium
GGCGTCCTTGGGGATGATCCTGTTTTCGTCGGCAATCAAAGCGATCCCGACCTCGATGCTCTATGCTTCGGAAGTGGACGGGGCCAACCGTTGGCAGCAGGTGCGATACATTATCCTGCCGCAGATGCGCTGGCCGATACTGTTCATGACATCCTATCAAACCCTCAGCCTGCTGACATCGTTTGAATATATCCTGTTGGCCACCGACGGCGGGCCGGGCAGCTCGACCGAGGTCTGGGCCTTGGCTGCCTATCACACCGCGCTGAACAACTATGGTGGCAATCTGCAATACGGGCTGGGCTCTGCCTATGCGCTGGTGCTGGTGTTCATCGGGATCGGGCTGTCGGCCCTTTATCTGCGGTTCTTCAACTTCAAAGAGTTGCTGACTAAGCCGAGGATCGAACAATGACGGCGAATTCCCGGATCTGGCACCTCGTCCTCATTCTGGCGATTTTCTCTGCGCCTTTGGTGATCATGTACCTGTATCAGGTCATCGACAGCATCGCGCAGCCGGACCCCGGATCGCTGCTGCCGGGGCCGGTGGACCTGTCCAACTGGCGGTTCCTTTGGGAACGCATCGACGCTGGTCGCCCGTCGATTTGGGTCGTGACCTTTAACACTTTCCTGTTTGCCAGCACGACGGCGTTTCTGGTCACGTCGCTGTCGGCGACGGCGGGCTATGCGTTGTCGCGGCTGAACATGCCGGGGCGTCCCTACTTTCTGGGCGGGTTGATCATCCTGCACGCGTTTCCGACGATCACGCTGATCATCGCAATTTTTATCATCCTGCAGTTTCTGGGCCTGTTTGACACGCTTCTGGGGATCATCCTCGTCAAAGCCGCGCTCGAATTGCCGTTTGGTGTGTGGATCCTCAAAGGGTTCTACGACACCGTCCCTTGGGAGATTGAAATGGCGGGCGTGCAAGACGGGGCGAGCCGGTTCCGCGTCTGGTGGGAACTGGTGTTGCCGCAGGTGAAACCGGGCCTTTTCGCCCTTCTTATCATTTCGTTCCTGTCGGGCTGGTCGGAATTCGTGCTACCGCTGGTTCTGGCGCCCGGGTCCAGCACGCAGGTCTTGGCGACGTTTATGAACGCCGTGATCCAAGACGACGCTACCGCCGACTTCGGTCTCTTCAAGGCCATTGGCATGTTCTACTCAATCCCAGTTATCGTCATCTATCTGGTTTTCCAGAAACAGCTGATGAACATCTACGGCGGAGGCACCAAAGGCTGATGGAACTCAGGCTTCACAAATTCACCAAGCGCTTTGGCGACACCACCGTCATCGAAGATATGGATCTGACCGTTGGCAGCGGCGAGATGATTGCCCTGCTTGGTCCCTCGGGCTGTGGCAAATCGACGACTCTGTTTGCCGTTTGTGGTATTCACAAGATGAACGGCGGTACCCTGCATTTTGGCGACCGCGACGTGACGACCCTGCCTGCGCAAGAGCGCTCGGTGGGGGTCGTGTTTCAGAACTATGCCCTCTATCCGCATATGACGGTGGAGCAGAACATCGGCTTTCCGCTCAAGATACAAAAGATGGCGAAGGCCGCGATCCGTAAAGAGGTCGAGCGGCTGGCTGATCTGGTGCAGATCGGGGAACTGCTGGATCGGCGTCCGGCGCAACTGTCGGGTGGCCAACAACAGCGGGTCGCCTTGGCACGGGCTTTGATCCGCAAACCGGATGTGCTTTTGCTGGACGAGCCACTGGCCAACCTTGATGCCAAGCTGCGGCTGGAGATGCGCTCCGAGATCCGCCGGATTCAGCGCGAGACGGGGATCACAGCGATTCTTGTGACCCACGATCAGGTGGAGGCCATGTCGATGTGCGACAGGATCGCACTTATGAAGGATGGCAAGATCATCCAGTTTGATGCGCCGGAGCAGATGTACAGCAATCCCCGGTCGCAGTTTGTGGCGGGTTTTCTGGGCAATCCTCCGATTTCGTTTT
The DNA here is from genome assembly GCA_937881525.1 of uncultured Sphingomonadales bacterium. GTDB lineage: Bacteria > Pseudomonadota > Alphaproteobacteria > Sphingomonadales > Sphingomonadaceae > Sphingorhabdus_B. Next base: position 1,954 of record CALGEE010000239.1, read on the forward strand.
TGTCTGCGACGGCAGGGGCGGAACTGGTGCTGGCCAATGGTCAGAGGATGGCCCGTCCGGGCGGCCTGCAGGCCAACGGCGAGATGGTCGTGGGCATTCGCCCCGAACATTTTGGCCCGCAGCACGGCGAAGGCTTGCAAGGCGAGGTGATCTTTGTCGAACCGCAAGGCCGCGAAGAACTGATCGACGTGCGCCTTGATGGAGGCGGCGATATTCGTTCGATCCTGCCGTCAGGCAATCCGGTCCAGCAGGGACAGCGCATCAATTGGGGTGTGGCGACCGACAATATTCTGGCCTTTGCGCCAAACGGAGACCGGATATGACGGCGGCTACAATCCCCCCACGGCCCTATTCCATCGCACACCGGGGCGCGTCGGCCTATGCGCCCGCCAACACCTTGGCTGCGTTTCGCAAGGCGGCGGATTTGGGGGCGGACATGTGGGAAGTGGATATTCGCGCCTCGGCGGATGGTGTCTGCATCGTCCACCATGATGCCGCTTTGACCAGCGGCGAAGCGCTGAACGCCTTGTCACGCGAGGCCCTGCGCGACGTCATGCCGGATGTCCCCGATCTGAGCGAGGTTGTGGCTTTGGCGGCAGAGCTGGGGGCGGGCATCTATGCCGATATCAAGGACGCGGAGGCCGCCTTGCCGACCTTGCACCTGTTGCAGGACGCCGCGATTTCGCCGGTGATTATCGGAGCCTTTAGCCCGGAAATCGTTCAAACCCTGAAGGACGCGGGCAGCACTTATCCGGTGGCGGGCCTCGTCCCCATTGGGGTCGATCCGCACAGTCATGCCGCTGACGCAGATGTCATCCACCTGTGTTGGGAGCACCTGTCGGCGCCGCAGGATACCCTGACGCCCGCGTTCTTTGCCCGCGCTTTTGCCGATGGCAAGCAGGTGGTTCTTTGGCACGAAGAAAATCCTGCCCGGATGGCCGCCATTCGGACCAAGCCGGTCACGGGCATCTGCTCGGACATGCCCGAATTGGTGAACCCCCACCGGCCCTCGTCGGATTACCCTTTTGGCATCGTCTGCCACCGGGGGGCCAACAGGATCGCGCCTGAGAACACACTGCCTGCGCTGGAATGCGCTTTGGCGGCGGGTTTTGATTTCATCGAGGTGGACCTGCATATCACTTCGGACGGCGAGATCGTGGTGATCCACGATCCGATGCTGGAGCGGACCACCAATGGCCATGGCCCTGTGACGCAGCAGACGCTGACCGAATTGCGCGCCTTGGATGCGGGGAGCTGGTTTGATCGGTTCTTTGCGGGAACGCAGATCCCGACGCTGGACGAGGTTCTGGACCTGCTGAAACGCTATGGTGCCCGAGCCTATCTGGAATTAAAATCCGCGCCTCCCGCCCCGGTGCTGGCGCAAGTGGAACAGGCAGGGATGCTGGACCGGGTGTTCTTCTGGTCGTTCAACCGGGACTTTCTCGTTGAACTCAGGCAATTGAGCAAAGACGCTCAGATCATGGCCAGGAGGGAGGATTATCCCTCCTTGGAAGAAACGCTCGCGGATTTCGATGCAAATATCGTCGAGTTTACGCCGATGGCGAGCGCTGCAGACATTGCGTCCTTGCGGGGCAGCGAAGTGATCTCGATGATCGCCTATATGGGCGAAGACAGGTCTGTGTTCGCCCATCTGATTGAGTTGCGGCCAGACCGGTTCAACCTCAACGAGCCTTTTGCGTTTACACGTTACGCCACGGGGCGGGGCCGCGATGGCTAAGTCGGCCAATCGCAATCCGACGTCGTTTGATGTCGCGCGCTTGGCTGGCGTGTCGCGGTCTGCGGTTTCTCGGGCGTTCACCCCCGGTGGCACGATCTCGCCCGAAACGCGCGAGAAGGTCACCAAAGCGGCTTCTGAATTGGGCTACCGGGTCAATTCCTTGGCGCGTGGCCTACAGCAGAGGCATTCTGGGATCGTCGGGCTCGTCGCGTCACGTCTGGATACGCCGCTGCGCTCTCGGCAAGTGCGGCTGTTGAGCGAGGCGCTGATCCGCGAAGGCTTTAAGCCGATGTTGATCACCGCTGAACGGCCCGATGACGTCAGTACTTTGATTGAGTCGTTGCTGGGCTATCGCATCGCGGGCATGATCCTGACCTCCGACAGCCCGACGCGGGCCCTGATCGAGGATTGCAAACGTCTGGGGTTGCCTGTCGTGCTGGTCAACCGAGCTGGCGTAACCAATTGGGGCGACCGTGTCGTAGCTGACAACGAAACAGGCGGGCAGCTTGCGGCCAAGGTGCTGATCGACAGTGGTGCCATGCACCTTGGCTGTCTTGTCCCGAAGCGCAAAACCTATTCCGTGTCCGGTCGGTCGGACGCGTTTTTAGAGGCTGCCGCGCAACTGGGGATTCTGCCCGAGGTCTTTTACGCCGAGGATCAAAGTTATGACGATGCCCGTGCCGGGATAAATGCGGCGGACCGCGCGATCCTCAACCGGGTCGACGGTCTATTTTGTGCAACCGATCTGATGGCTCTTGGGGCACTTGATGCGCTGCGTTTGGATTTGGGGATGGCGGTGCCAGACCAAATCCAGGTGCTGGGATTCGACGATATCGAGCAGGCCAGTTGGGCCTCCTACAACCTGTCGACCATTCGCCAAGACATTGTCTCGCAAGCCGAAATTGTCGTGCGCTTGCTGATCGAGCGGATTGCCGACGGCACTCTTGTCAACCGGGTCGAGCGGCAGCCGCTGACCCCTGTTTTGCGGGGCACCACGCGCCATGATGGATGACAGACTTCAGACAGCCCTCACCATGGCCCGAGAGGCGGGATCGCTGGCCCAAGAGATGCGCGCCAATCCGGGGGCGCTGCGGACCCAGATCAAGGGACCATTGGATCTGGTCACCGCTGCCGATCACGCGGTTGAGGCGTTGCTGCGCAAACGTATCCTCGGATTTGAACCGGGCGTAGCGATCCTTGGTGAGGAAGATGGTTTGGAGGGGGCGGGGCGCGATGTCTGGATCCTTGATCCCATCGACGGCACCGTCAATTTTTCGCGTGGGATGCCGGATTGGGCTATTTCAATCGCCTTTTCGGATGGCACTGAAATCACGCACGGCGTGATCCATGCGCCCGATTTGAATCTGACGGCATGGGCAATCCGGGGCCAGGGCAGTTTTCTGAACGGTAGCCGCATCGTCTTTGACGACACACAGCCGCAAACGCCGATTGTAGCGCTGGGATATTCTGCACGACGCCCGGTTGCGGGATATCTCAGCCGGATCGAGCGGCTGTTGGAGGCCGGTGTCGAGCACCGGCGTCATGGTGCTGCGACGATCTGTTTGCTGGGCGTTTTGGCGGGGTGGTTCGATGCGTTTCACGAACCGGCGCTGAATATCTGGGATGCGGCCGCAGGGCTGCTGTTGATCGAAGAGGCAGGCGGCGTGGTGGTTCATAATCCGCTCGCGCACTTCCTTGGTGCGCCATCTGATATCTATGCCCGCAATCGCGCCTTGCCGCAGTTGGATGAGATTCTTACGGCGAGCGCGCCTTAGGCTCCAGACCCATTGATTTCAGTCCGTTGTCGTGGTTCAGGCTACGCAAAGAAACATCTCGTTGGCACATTGCGATGCCGTCGGGAGGGGGCATCCATGCCATCAACAAAGCCAACCGGAACCCGAACAACTGCTTTCAATGGTAGGGTCATAACATGCAAGAAGATCAGGCAAGCGCCAGGGGGGGCAAGATGCGGGGTTCTAGGTTCGATTACTGTGGTCCGCGGATCAGGATCGCGGCGGGGGACGGCGCGGGACGCGGCCATTGTTTCTCGGCCTTTGGTCCTGCTCTGAAATCGCGCGCGCCACCCCCGAACATAGTCTAGATTTGCCACCACCCCACCAACGCAACGGGGGTAACTGGAGCCTTTCCATCCCCACGAAAACGACACCAACCGGACCCCCACCCCCCTTTTTTGGGGGGCCTTGCTGTAGG
>CALGEE010000240.1 GCA_937881525.1 uncultured Sphingomonadales bacterium
CCTGTGAATTGGCGCGGCTGTGTTTGGCACATGCTGGATCTCGGGGTTCAAGCCTTTGTCGAACTCGGCCCCAAGCCGGTTCTCACGGCGATGATCAAAGATATCCGCAAAAGCTGGGTGCCGCCAAAGCAGGCCCCCGCTATAGACCCCGTTCTGACGCCTGAGCCGCGGCCAGACCCCCTGCACATCAAAGAGCCGGGCAGGGTATCAATTGACGCCCCGGTGGCCATTACACAGCCGAAACCGGAGATCGCTGCCGAGACCCTCGGCAGCCAGTCCTTCCGTGATTTCCATGGCACCAAATTCGCGCATGTCTGCGGTGCGATGGTGCATGGCATCGCCAGCGAAGATTGGGTGATCGCAGCAGCGAAAGCGGGCATTTTATCCTATTTTGGGACCGGCGGTCTGTCTCCAGAGCGCGTCCTGCAGGCGATTGAGACGATTAAGTCCAGCCTCCCAAATGGGGCACCATTTGGATTCAACCTGCTCAACGGGTCGCACGAGGCGGCCCTGATTGACCTGTATCTTGCCCATGACATCGACCGGATCGAGGCGTCCGCTTTCATCAAGGTCACGCCGGATCTTGTTCGTTACCGGCTTGCGGGGCTCAGCCGTGATGGTCTCCATGTGTGGGCTGGGAACCGCATAATGGCCAAGTTATCGCGGCCCGAGGTGGCACTCGAGTTTCTGCGCCCGGCGCCAGAAGAGTTGGTTCAAAAGCTTCTTGCGTCCGGCCAAGTGACTGCCGAGCAGGCAGAGCTCGCGTGCCGCATCCCCATGGTCGATGATATTTCGGTCGAAGCGGATTCAGGTGGCCATACCGACAAGGGCAACGCCGTTGTGCTCTTGCCTGCGATCTGCCGCCTTAGGGATCGTGTGCGCGCAGAGATCGGCCATAGCCACTATGTCCGCGTTGGCACAGGCGGTGGCATTGGCACGCCAGACGCCGCGGTTGCCGCGCTAATGCTGGGGGCGGAATACACGCTCTCAGGCTCAATCAACCAATGCACGACTGAAGCTGGCACCTCGGACTTAGTCAAAGAAATGCTGGCGGCTGCCGAAGTGCAGGACACCGCATATGCGCCAGCTGGCGATATGTTCGAGATCGGCGCCCAAGTACAGGTCCTTCGGCGCGGTGTGTTCTTTCCAGCCCGCGCCAACAAGCTCTTTGACCTGTATGCGCATCACGACAGCCTAGAGGCAATCAGCCCCAAAGACCGCGCGCAGGTTGAAGGCAAGATCCTGCGCAAGTCATTCGATGAGGTCTGGCGCGACTGCGAGGCCTATTGGCCGCAAGAGGCAATCGACCACGCCCTCCGCGTACCGAAACATAAGATGGCTTACGTGTTCCGCTGGTATTTCGGATTGTCCGGGCGACTCGCATTACAAGGCGACGCGAGCCGCAAGGTCGACTTTCAGATCCATTGCGGCCCCTCAATGGGCGCCTTCAACCAATGGGTGGCAGATACGCCACTGGCAGATTGGCAGGCGCGTTCTGTCGCCGATGTGACCCGGCATCTGTTGGACGGCACCGCCGAAACACTTTCCTCAAGACTAACAACGTTTGGCAAGGAGACCTGACATGAACTCTACTCACGGCATGATCAAAGCCCAGATCGAAGAGGAAATGCTGGTCACCTACGGCGAGGATTTTACCGATGACACCAACCTCTTTGAGGCGGGGATCATGGATAGCTTTGGCTATGTGCAGCTTGTTGGCTTCCTGCAGGATACGTTCGGTATCGCGTTCAGCGATGATTTTATCTTGACCAATGTGATGGTGAGTTTGGCCCGGATGACCGAGGCTGTGGAGGCCCAGATGCAACTGGCCCAGGCCAGCTAAGGGCGCGCTGACGGTATGTGTGGCATCGCTGGAATACTCAGTTTGAGCGAGGGTGGACGGGAGGCACGGAAGGAGGGTGTGTGTGTGTGTGTGTGTGTGTGTGT
>CALGEE010000241.1 GCA_937881525.1 uncultured Sphingomonadales bacterium
GTCGGCATCATGCCCACCAACCCTCATAGCGGTATGGACGCGGTGCGCGACATCCAGAACGCGTTTAACGAATATGGCTTAAAGGGCGTATCGATGTTCCCATCAGGTCAAAACCCGCCCTGTCCGATCAACGACAAGCATTGGTATCCGATCTATTCCAAATGCTGTGAGCTGAATATCCCAGTATTCTGCACCACCGGCGTCCCCGGCCCGCGCATCCCGCTGGCCGCGCAAAAGATCGAGCTGATCGACGAGGTCTGCTACGACTTTCCCGAGCTGAAATTCGTCATGCGCCACGGTGCCGACCCCTGGGTAGACCTCGCGGTCAAGCTTCTGCTCAAATGGCCCAATTTATATTATTCGACCTCCGCCTTTGCACCGAAATATTGGCCCGAGGAAATCATCGATTTCGCCAATACGCGCGGGGCCGACAAGATCATCTATGCAGGCTATTTTCCTATGGGCCTGACGCTGGACCGTATCTTCAAGGAAATGGATGACGTGCCGTTCAAGGATGAGGTGTGGCCGAAGTTCTTGCACGACAATGCGGCGAAGGTGCTGGGGATGTAGGTCAAAATTGTTGGCACTTTAGTGGCCGAAATAAACTTAATGCACGGCCTTTGAACGGATTAATCGCCCCGGCCTCGCGCCCGTCTCTGCATCATAGCGGCGGGTTACGACGCCGCCGACAATTGTCGCAACATAACCGGTCGATCCCTGCAACATGCGCGGGCTACCTTTGGGCAAATCATGGGCGATGTGCGGCATGTGCAGCGACAGCTTCTCAAAATCGATGACGTTGATGTCGGCGCGTTTGCCGGGCGCAATCTGGCCGCGGTCATGCATGCCGTAAAGTTCCGCGTTCTTTAGGCTGAGCTTTTTGACGACATGCTCGAGCGGCAATGTCGGCCCCCGCTTCCGGTCACGAGCCCAAAAGGAGAGCATGAAAGTCGGCATCGAAGCGTCGCAAATCATCTTCATGTGCGCGCCGCCATCGGCCAGGCCGCTTGCGGTGATCTCGCGGCTCATCATGTCGTACGATCCATCAAGCCCGCCGCCGATGAAGTTCAGCATATGGCTGGCGCAGACGTTCGTTCCATCACCCTTTGTGTAATGATCGTAGAGATAGGCCTCCATCGGCACACCAGCAGCCTTGGCAAGCACCTCCAGCCGGTCGTCGGGACCGGGCTCATAATCGAGCGGCAGCGACATCGGGAAGATGCCGCCGATGCGGCCCGTGAGCATCTCGATGAAGCTGCCCAGTTGCGGATTGGCGGCGACCACTGCCGGATCGCTCTTTTCGCTCAGGATTGCGGCGCGGCGGGTAGGATCGCGCAGTGCCACCAGACGCTCGGCAAGCGGCAGATCCGCAACGGCGACGTAAGAAGGCCGTAGCATGAAGATGTGATTGCCGTCGAGTGTAGTGAGTGCACCGACGCTGCGCGCACCCACTTGCGGCGCGATTGGCAGGCCATTGGCGACCGCGCGTTCGGATTCGTCGATCATCATCTTCCAGTCTTCTTCATCTGAATTGAACTGGACGAGCGAATAGGTCAGCGGTCGACCCGACACTTGTGCTATTTTTACAATTCGGTCATGCTCGGCTTGACGGGCTTCGCGGCCGGCCTCGTCAAACAGGCTGGCGCCGACACCGCCTAGCGGGATGATCTGAAACGTACCCTTGCACGTTTCACCCATCGCCTTGGCCATACCGAGCAGTTCGTCATCATCGGCAAAGGTGCCGGGGACATGCGCGCCAGTGCTAGAAAGATGTTCGAGCAAGCGTGCACCTGAAAAGCCAACCGCGCCTGCATCCATCGCTTCACGCACGAGGGTCGCCATTTGCGCAACGTCATCCGCAGTTGCCGCTTCGTGATTGATTGCGCGTTCTCCCATCACATACACCCGCAACGGCGCGTGAGCGATGTGGCAAGCGATATCCATCGTATATTCTCGCGCCGCCAATCGATCGAGATAGTCGGGGAATGTTTTCCAATCCCAATCCAACCCTTCATCGAGCACAATGCCGGGGATTTCCTCGACGCCCTCCATAAGTTCTATCAACGCTTGTTTATGCTCAGGCAGAACGGGTGCAAAGCCGACGCCGCAATTGCCGCCAATCGCAGTAGTCACACCATGCGAGAAGCTGGGGTCGAGCCGGTCATCCCACAGGAACTGGCCGTCATAATGGGTGTGGACATCGATAAAGCCAGGCGTCACGATGGCACCAGCGGCATCGATTTCCTCATGGGCTGCGCCAGAAACCGTACCCACTTCGACGATTAATCCGTCCTTGATTGCAACGTCAGCAGAATATCCCGCAGAACCCGTGCCATCGATGACGGTGCCACCGCGAATAATCATATCGTACATGTGTGGTTTCCTGAATTATGCGGCCTGCGCCAAAACGTGCTCTGCGCCAACGCCATAGGTTCGCGTCATATCTTCACCGCGTTCGTAGCGCGCGATCCATTCGCCGAAATATTCGGGCAGCGCCTGATTGACCGGATTATGCCAAGGTAATTGCGCTGTCATGATACCCCATGCCGATCGCATTTTGCCCATGCGCGGCATTTTGTAGCTCGAATAATTTGTGAAATGTTCCGGCGCGATGTCAGGGAATACGTCGCGGAACAGATCGGTAATCGCTTCAATTACCACTCCGACATGCTTCATGAACTTTTTGAAGCGGCTGACGCGGTACCAATATTCACCGTGAATATGGTCATAAACCATCACGCCCGAACTGCGGTGTTCGATCTCTTCGCAGAAGTGCCACAGGAACAATGATGCGACCCGTGAATCCCCGCCCGAAAACAGGGGCTCACGATTGTCGAGCATCAGCCGGAAGGATGGTGTGAAGATGCTTTCCAGTCCGCCGACATAGGCAAGATGATATTTTAGATCATGTGCCGCATACAGCTCATCATAGAGCTTGATCGACACATCAAGCGCAGCCTGAAGTCCGGGATGCTGTTCGATCAGTGCCTTGCAATGTTTGCGGTGGGCCATTGAATGGATACTTTCCTGCGAGCGGAAATCCTTGCACTCCTGCAATATCGCCGGATCCGTGATCAGCTTTTCCGCATCATTCATCGCTTGGCAGATGTATTTTTCAAACCCGACGGCAAAGAAAGAAACCTTGTTCATTGTGATGGCAAATGCAGGATCTTCTTTGTTCCAGACAAAGTCTACACCGCTGAATTCCCATGGCAACCGCCGAACCGTCAGATCACTCATCATCCTGCTCCTTTATAGCCGCGTAATTCGTCATTTTGCGTGCCGAATCATTCATCGGATAAATCTGTGATAGACTAAATCGGACATAGTGTCCAGTATGGACATGCTGTCCATTTTAGTTTATGCTGGCAATATGTCCCAGACTGCGCCGATGATTGAACCCACCAAGAGACCGCCGAACCCGCGTCGCAAGGCGACACGATCACGCATTTGTGACGCGGCAAACCAGTTGTTCTTCGAACGCGGTTTCCCCTTGGTGACGATGGAACAGATCGCAGCGGCGGCCGATATTCAGCGGTCCACGCTGTATCTGCACTTTCGCGAAAAAGATGAAATCCTGGCGGCCATCGCGGACGATTATACTGCCAAGCTTCGGGTGGTTGTTTCCCGCTTGCCAGGCCCTGAACCGACCCGTGAAGAACTGCGCCTATGGGTCGATGAATTCGCGATTTTCGTGAGCGGTGAATGCGCGGCCACGGAGTTGTTGGTGACGCTCAGCCATCTGCCAAAAGCACCGCTTCCCGCTGTGGTGTTCGGGCAGGCTTTGCTCTCCATGATGGCCGAACGTCTGGTTGCTATCCGCAGCGCGTTGGAGCCGGGCAACGATATGGCCCGGGCATGGATGATCGCAGTGATGGATACTCTCGGCTGGGCTTTGTGTAACCACGCCCGCCATGGCGTGAATGCCATGTCAAAGGCGCGCCTCGCCGTTTCGGCAGAAGGCCTTTATCGCTTCGTACGCGGAAAATATTAGAATGACCGACGCCGTTCATCCCTTTCGAATCGCCATTCCTCAAGCCGATCTCGATGACCTGCAAAGTCGGCTGGCGCGCACACGCTGGCCACAGGAAATTGGCGACAACAGCGATTGGCGGGCCGGGACCAATCTCGCTTACATGCGCGGATTGGTCGATTACTGGCTGAACAATTATGATTGGCGCGCTCAGGAAGCGGCGATGAATGCCTTCCCGCAGTTTCGTACGATGATCGATGATGTGCCGGTTCATTTCATCCATGCGAAAGGCAAGGGACCGAACCCCATGCCGTTGATAATCAATCACGGCTGGCCGTGGACCTTTTGGGACATGCGCAAGATCATCGGCCCACTGACCGATCCTGCGGCCCATGGCGGTGATCCGGCCGATTCGTTCGATGTGATCGCGCCTTCCCTGCCCGGCTTTGCCTTTTCTAGCCCGCTCGTCACCGAAGGCATGTTTTTCAACACGACTGCGGACCTCTGGATTAAACTGATGGCGCGATTGGGGCATGATCGCTTTGCGACGCAGGGCGGCGATATTGGCGCGTTTGTTTCGGCACGATTGGGCCATCAATATGCGGATAAGATCATCGGCGTGCATCTGCATCTCGCCGGGCCATTGATGCCACCCTATCCTACGGCCGAAGATTTCGCGCCCGAGGAACTAGCGTGGGGCGCGAAATTTGCGAAGTTCATGACCGATGGCAACGCCTATATGCAAGTGCAGCGCACAAAGCCGCAGACCATCGGTTTTGCCATGCATGATTCCCCGGTCGGTCTAGCCGCATGGCTGATCGACAAACGCCGGGCGTGGAGCGATTGCGGTGGCGATGTCGAATCGGTGTTCAGCAAGGATGACCTGATCACCAGCATCATGCTCTATTGGTTGACCGACACCTATGTCAGTTCGGCACGACATTATTACGAGATTAAGACCGAAAAACTGGTTCCCTGCCATGACCGGCAGCCCCCGATTGAAGCCCCGACGGCCTTGCTCCAGTTCGAAAATGACGTTTGGATGCAACCGCGCAAATGGGCGGAGCGTTATTACAATCTCAAACGCTGGAATATCGCCGAGAATGGTGGCCATTTTGCCCCGATGGAAGCGCCGGACGTGCTCGTCGACGATATAAGGGCGTTTTTCAGAACTCTACGCTAGGCGAGTTGAACTAATGGGCATGGCCGACCGGCAATATCAACCTCAAATGAAAACAGGCTTCCTGCCAGCGGTTGCTCGGCCAGCTCAGCGTCACCAAGCCCTATCCGCGCGGAGGTTACAAAAACGGTTCGCAGTTCGGGGCCACCGAACGCAACTTTAGTAACGCGCGCGCAGGATATTGGCACATGCTGGAGCAGTTGCCCGTCTGGAGAATACTGCCTTACCGCCCAGCCGTCCCAAAGCGCCACCCAGAGACATCCGTCACTGTCGAGTACGACACCGTCAGGATGACCCTCATCTTCACCAAGCCGAATGAACACTTCGCCTGCTTCCAGCGCAGGCCCGGGCCCGATCCGATATCGCCAGATAATGCGCTCGGCGGAATCCACATGATATCGCGTTTGCGCGTCATCGGTTATAGGCAAGCCGTTGCGGCTCCATCAATCCGTGGCGCAACAGATTGGCGTTGCCATATTGGCGGGGAAATACCTGCCCGGAACAAGTCTTGATGGTGAGATCGAACAATCGCTCGCAATGGGCGTATCACGGACTCCTTATCGTGAGGCAATTCGCATTCTTGTCGCCAAGGGCCTTTTGGAAACCAGACCTCGCACCGGAACCCGGGTCACCCCGCGCCATCGCTGGAACCTGCTTGACCCCGATATGCTGGCATGGATGTTCATGGGCAAACCGGACCCGCGGTTCATTCACGACTTGTTTGAGTTGCGCCAATTGATCGAGCCAGCCGCCGCAGCATTTGCCGCAGAACGGCGTACACAGGCACATCTCGATGCCATGGCCAGTGCGCTCGCGGAGATGGCGGCGTTCGGCCTTGCCACCTCCGAAGGGCAAGCCGCCGATCGCCGATTTCACGACACGCTTTTTGAAGCCGCAGGCAATGAAGCCCTGGCGGCACTATCCAGTTCGGTGGGCGCTGCGGTGCAATGGACCACCCATTTCAAACAGCGGGCTAGCGACCAGCCACGCGACCCGCTTCCCGAACATCAGGCAGTGCTTGATGCCGTCGCTGCTGCCGATCCACCTGCAGCCCGCTTCGCCATGACCGAATTGCTGCGCCTCGCGCTTGACGACATGGCCGCAGCAATCGGCTGAACGCGCCGCCCCCAAAAGGGCGGCGTTTTCTTAAGGTTCCAGGCGAACGACGGTTACCGATTTGGGCGGCAGGCTGAATACCAGCTTTCCGTCAGCGGCAGTAAAGCTGATCGGCTTCGGCGTAACAGCCCTTGGCGTTTCGAATGTATTGATCGAGTCGATCCGCTCTGCCGTCAGCACCTCACCAGCCGCCGAACTTGCGGTTACACCAGCAACAACTGCTGTAAATTCCGCCGACTTGTTCGGGTCGAGGTTTGTCAGCGAGAGCCACACTTTGCCATCCTTGCCCTTTGCTGCAATCGCATCGACCTGAGGCAACGTAATGTTGCCAACTTTATACTCACCCGCATTGAATGTGATCGGCAAGAACGTCGCATCCTGAAACGGCACGTACATTTTATAGACATGGTAGGTCGGCGTCAGGACCATTTTAGGCCCTTCGGTGACAATCATTGCCTGCAACACATTGACCATTTGTGCAATGTTGGTCATCCGCACACGGTCTGCGTGGCGCGCAAAAATGTTGATGTTCATCGCAGCGGCAATGCCGTCACGCAGGGACTGGTCCTGTTGCAGGAACATCTGTTCCGTGCCCGCTTTCGGCTTTAGCCAGACACCCCATTCATCGACGACCAAGGCAACATGTTTCTTCGGATCATATTTATCCATGATCTCCTTATGCTTCTTGACCGAGCGTTCCATCCACGTGGTTTGCATCAGGACAGTCGCATAGTCCTTCTCGGCAAAACCGGTCGCGAGTTCATTAAACGGCATCGAGCCCCAAGTATATTGGTGAAGCGAGATGCCATTGATATCCCAGTATATCGGGCTGCGCGTCTTCCACGCCTTCATGATGACTTCGGTATAGGATGGATCGGCGCTGTTCGGGCCTGCTGCAATCCGCATCATGCTATTGGGGCCGCTGGGCAGCGAATCCATTGGCTTGCCGCTCATCAAGTCCTTGGCGATGAGGGAAAAGTCGACCTTGGGTGCCGCCTGCTCGGGATTAAAATTGTGCACGAAGTGGGCAAAGCCCTTCATCTTCGTGACATATTCATCGGGCGTATTCGGGCCACCACAGCCCCACATTTCATTGCCAAGGCCCAGATATTTGACCTTATAGGGCGCTTTACGACCATTGGCAGCGCGCTCTTTGGCGGCGGTGGCGGGCGGAACGGCGGTCATATATTCCATCCACTCCGCCGCTTCTTGAACCGTGCCGGAACCCATATTGACCGAGACGTAGGCGTCCGAACCGATTTGTTCGGCAAAATCCATGAATTCATGCGTCCCGAATGTGTTCGGCTCGACCGCACCGGCCCAAACGCTGTTGACCGTCACCTTGCGCTTGGACGCAGGACCGATGCCGTTGCGCCAATGATATTCATCGGCAAAGCAGCCGCCAGGCCAGCGGACCACAGGAACTTTGATCGCCTTTAACGCGCCGACAACGTCGCTGCGGACACCCCGTACATTGGGGATTTTGCTATCCTTGCCAACCCACACCCCGCCATAAATGCCGGTGCCGAGATGCTCCGCAAACTGGCCGAAAATGTCGCGGTTGATAACGGGACCGGGTTGGTCGGCTTGAACGGTCAGCGTGCCGGGTGCAGTTTGCGACGCAGCGACATTAGCTGAGGCTACTGGAGCCGGAGTCGTTGTTTGCGCAAAACTCGCAGCGGCACTTGTAAATGCCACGAACGCGACGGAATTTCTCAACGAAATCTTTAACATGCATCCTCCGGTGTTTCTCAGTTATTGCCGCCAAGCGAGCCGTTCTGCCACCATTTTGCAATGAACATGTGTTGAATCATTTGACCGAAGATTTGTATGAGTTTAGGCATTCACAAAGTCAAGCAGCGACGGGAGCAAGAGAGCTTTATGGGACGAAATTCAAACGGACTGCTAGTGATGAGCATGTCATTGCTGGTGCCAGCCACAGCACAGGCCGCGACCGCCGAACGAACTCCGGCTGGTACCTTGCGCGACGGCACACCGGTTGAAGCTATCGTGCTCAAAAATGCCTACGGAGTCAGTGCGCGCGCGCTAACCTACGGCGCGACATTGCAATCACTCATAGCACCCGACCGTCGCAGCAAATTGGCCGATGTTGTGTTGGGACATGATGATGTTGCGAGTTATGAAGCACAAAACTATCTCGGCGTTACCGTCGGTCGCTACGCCAACCGCATAGCCAAGGGACAATTCACGCTTGACGGAAAATCCTACCAGCTACCTCTGAACAATGGCGCGAATACGCTCCACGGCGGGGGTCAAGGATTTGACCGGGCGGTCTGGAAAATCACTTCGATCAGCAATGGTCCGACTGCTTCGGTAGTAATGAGCCTCAGCAGCCCAGACGGTGCGTCGGGTTATCCGGGTGCGGTTGAAGCGACCGTTACCTATGCGCTCGATGATCGCGGGTCGCTGACCATCAGCTTTGGTGCGACGACGACCAAGCCGACGATCATCAATATGACCAACCACGCCTTGTTCAACATGGCGGGAGAAGGTGCACCGGAGGGTGCGATGGAAAACCATCTGACGATGCCTGCGAAGGCCTATACGCCCGTCGATAAAACCCTGATCCCAACGGGCGAACTGCGCGCCGTTGCAGGAACGGTGTTCGATTTCACCAAAGGCCGCGTCCTTTCAAGCGGGCTTCGTGATGGTACCGATGCCCAAATCAAAATCGGACGCGGCTACGATCACAATTTCGCCATAGATGAAGGACTGACGGCGGAACCAAAGCTGATGGCGCGTTTGTCTGACCCCGTGTCGGGGCGTGTTCTTGAGGTGCTATCGACCGAACCGGGCTTGCAA
>CALGEE010000242.1 GCA_937881525.1 uncultured Sphingomonadales bacterium
TACCCAAAAAGTCGTGGATCGCGCAAGAGCAGCAAAGGTCGGATTCGACAAACACTCCGACATCACCACCGGACCCGTGATCGACGGACGTGCATGGTCACGGCTGAAGGGTTTGATAGATGATGCCGTTACCGACGGAGCCACTCTACTTGCAGGTGGCGAGCGTCCTGCGGGCATGAATGCAGGCCACTTTCTGGCGCCAACGGTTCTGGCTGATGTTATCGAAACGATGGCGGTGTACCGCGAGGAAACCTTTGGTCCAATCGTCAGCATCGTCCCATTCGACGATAACACCGACCTTCTGCGCATGGCCAACGACTGTGAGGAAGGCGGACTGACAGCCTATATCTTTACCCGCGATCTGACGCGGGCTGAACATTTCGCTGCGCAACTACGCTACGGCGAAATCCAGATCAACGGCGTGAAATATGACATTGATCTGCCACACGGTGGGATCGGGCAATCAGGGATCGGACATGATTGCTCGGCGCTCGCGCTGCACGACTATCTTGTCCAAAAGCGGATCACGCGCGCTCTCGACACGTCAACATTCGGAGGGCTGAACCCATGAAAATCACCCGCATCACCAGCCATGTATTGGGATATGATCTGCCGGAACCACTGGGCTATTCACAGCAGTATTATCACAAACGCACCGCCCATCTGGTCGAGGTGGAAACTGACGAAGGCATTACTGGCTGGGGCGAGTGTTTTGGCGCGGGCAACATCGCTTTGGCCAACAAAGGAATTGTCGAACAAGTGATCCAGCCGATGGTGCTGGGAATGGACCCGCTGGACCGCGACGTGATTTGGCACAAGGTCTATAACCTGATGCGCGATCACGGCCAGAAGGGGATGCCGCTACAATCATTGTCCGGTGTCGACATTGCGCTGTGGGACATTGCGGGCAAAGTCGCGGGCATGCCGCTCTATCAGTTGATCGGTGGGGCTCATCGCGACCGGATTGAGGTGTACGGCTACGGCATGATGCTGCGCCCCGAAGGTGCGGACAGCCTTGTAGCTCGGTTCACCGACGAGGCCGCTGCGATCAAAGGCATGGGCTTTAAGGCCACCAAGATGAAGGTCGGCCTTGGCCCCAAAGACGATGTGCGCCTGATCGAGGCGGTCCGACGTGGTGTGGGCGATGACTATCGTTTTATGATCGACGCCAACCACGCCTATACGACCCATGATGCGTTCTATGTGGGCCGCGCCATGGCGGAGTTCGACCCCTATTGGTTCGAAGAACCCGTCGCCCCCGAAGACCTCGATGGGTACCGTGAATTGCGGCGGGGCCTGCGGGTGAACATCTCGGGCGGCGAAGCTGAATTCAACCGTTGGGGTTGGCGCACATTGCTGGAAAGCCGTGGCCTCGACATTGCCCAACCAGAGGTATGCGCGCTTGGCGGCATCTCAGAATACCTGCGCGTGTTGGCCCTGTGCCACGCGCATTTCACGCCCGTTGTGAACCATGT
>CALGEE010000243.1 GCA_937881525.1 uncultured Sphingomonadales bacterium
TACTGCAAGTCGGATGATCTCGGGGCTCTCCTTGAAATATTTGAAGGTGTTTTGTGTTGTCATTCAGAAAAATTAGGGGGCAACCAATCAGACGTCAAGTTTGTCTGACAATACGGGTAAACCCTCATGCGACGCCCACGCCAGCAGAGGCGTTCAGGCCTATCCGTTAGGGCACTACATGTCAGCGACAGGCATATCAGGGATTTGGCTTTTTTTTGGCGCTTTAAGGGGGGGAGGTAAGTTTGAAAAATATTTAGTGACATATCGTATTTAATGTGGTTAAAATTCATTATAAACCAAAAAAAAAATATTAAACACGAAAGTCCGCTTAGGGAATGTAGGTTGAACACCTTTGCGCATCTTCGAGACGAGTTTATGAAACTTGGGAGGGAGTCTGAAATGTTTTCTAAAGGTATAATGCGCACAATGGGTGCGGCCGCGTTGAGCGCGGGGATATTGTTGGGGGGCGGCATCGTCCAAGCTCAGGAAGAGGTCTGGAGCGATGTTGTAGCTGCGGCCAAGGCCGAGGGCGCGCTTCTGGTCTATTCGACGACAAGTCGGACGGCCAAAGCCGCGGAAAAGTTTTCCGGAATGACCGGCATCAGTGTTGAGGTCGTGCGCCTTGGCGAGCAGGATCTCATCCAGCGGGCCTATCAGGAATCCGTGGCTGGCGTGAATGACGTCGACATGATCGTCGCCGAAGACTGGGTGGCTGCGCGCGAACTTCTGTCGAACACGGGTTATTTCGTCAACTATGTCCCGCCGACGGCCCGTGAATTGTTCGCCGAGCGCCATCAGTATCCGCTGGTGTTGGGCTTTATCAACCGGGTTTTTGGTTACAACACCGACAAGCATCCTGACGCCGATCCGCTTGCAAGCATTTGGGATCTGACCACCGAAGACTATCGCGGCCGCGTGATGATCCGGGATGTGGCGATCACGGGTGAACACCAGAACGCCTTGACCGAATGGGTGCGTCGCAGCGACGAATTGGCTGCTGATTACAAAAGCCGCTTCGGCAAACCGCTTGAAATGACTGAGGCCAATGCCGGTCTAGAATTCATCAAGCGGTTCCTTGAGAACGACGCGATCATCATGACCTCGGACACCAAGATCTCTGAGGCTGTCGGTGCCGCCGGGCAAGAGAACCCGCCATACGGGATGTTCTATGTCTATTCAAAGCACCGCGATGTGCCGCTTCAGGATCTGAGGATCAAGGACAGCCGCCAGATTTCGCCTACACTGGGTTACTATTACCCGATCATCCTGCAATTGTCGGCGAATGCCAAGCATCCGAACGCAGCCAAGATGTTCATGGAATATCTGGGGACACTGGAAGGCTTCGCGCCTTGGGCGGATTCGCCGGGCGTCTACTCTCCGAACCCCAATCAGGTTCCCTTCGAGGGCGACATGCCTTTTGCATGGTGGGAAGACCGTATGTGGTCATATGACCTTGATTTTGCTGCAGAAAATCGGGGAATTGTTCTTGATACCTGGCTAAAATACGCACAGCGTTGATGCTGTCAGGCTGAACCACTCTCTGTCACGCCACTTGACTGGGGCCTTCTGCGCCATGCCGCAGGCCCCGGTGGATTGACCATGGCGTCGGGCAGGCAGGGTTAACGCAAAAACCAAGGAAATCCCCGGATGCGGAGTGCATACAACCACTTTCGACTTGGCCTAACGCCGCAGCGTATTCTGGCATTTCTTTTTCTGATCGTCCTTGGGTATCTGGTCATCGTGCCATTGTTCCTGATGGTGCGCGAAACCTTCATTGTGCATCCCCTAGAACGGTTTCAGATACCGGGGTCGCGCGTTGGTGAATGGACGACGGCCCACTGGAAACGCAATTTCTTAAGTGAGAATGCCTATGCGTTCTTTTACCGCCCACTGATCAACACGTTGAAAATTGCCCTGGGGTTTTCGATGTTGGCGCTGGTCATTGGCGGCACGCTGGCGTGGCTGGTGGTGCGCACCGACCTGCCGTTGAAGGGGCTGATTTCCAACGCGGCGATCATTCCCTATATCATGCCGTCCTGGACGTTGGCGTTGGCGTGGATCACGATTTTCAAGAACGAACGTATCGGCGGCGATCAGGGGATTTTTACGGCGCTGACCGGGATCGTCACCCCTGATTGGTTTGCATACGGCCTGTTCCCGATCACTGTGACACTAGCGCTGCACTATTTCCCGTTCGGCTTCATGTTGATTGGCGGGGCGCTTCGCAATATCGACGCGCAGCTTGAGGAGTCGGCCGAGCTTTTGGGTGCATCCCGCCCCACGATCCTGCGCCGTATCGTCATCCCGCTGGTTCTGCCTGCGATCTTTTCGACCTTCCTGCTGACCTTTTCGCGTGGGCTTGGCACCTTTGGAACGCCGGCGTTTCTGGGCGGTCCGGTGCGGGAATTTGTGCTGTCCACCTCGCTCTATGCCAACCTGATCGGGCAAAGGCCTGGGATCGGATACCTTGCCGCCGTGGCGATGATCACACTGGGCGTGCTGGTGCTATACATGGATTATAAGATCATTGGTACGCGGCGCAGCTTTGTCACCATTTCCGGCAAGGGTGCCCGCGCAGGTCTGCTTGGGTTGGGGCGCTGGCGCTGGCCAATTGCCAGCCTCGTGCTGGCCTTCATCGTCGCCGTCATTGCGGTGCCGCTTATAGCGCTGACCGTCGACACCGTCATGCTGCGCCCGGGCATCTATTCCTGGGATAATTTCACCTGGCATTACTGGATCGGCGACGCGAGTCTTACGGTCGGGCTTGGCACCGGGGAACCCGGCATCCTGCGCAACCCACAACTGATGTCGGCACTTGCCAACACGATGAAACTGGCCGTGGTGGTCGCGCTGATCACCGGTATCATTGGCATTCTTGTGGGATATGCCATCGTGCGGATGCGCGGCAGCTGGGTAGCCCAAGCCCTGGACCAGATGTCTTTCCTGCCCTATCTGATGCCGTCCATCGCGCTTGGTGCTATCTTTCTGGCAATGTTCGCTGTGCCACGCGGGCCAATCCCATCGCTGCACGGAACATTCTGGCTGCTGGTGATCGTCTGTACGGTCAGTTACCTGCCCTATGCAGTCAAGGCCGGGATCAGTGCCATGAGGCAAATTGGCCCGGAACTGGAAGAAGCTGCGGTGATGGTGGGGGCATCGTGGTGGACACGTATGCGCTGCATTCTGATCCCGGTTCAGAAATCGACCTACTTTTCTGGCATGCTGTTGCCGTTCATTTCTGTCACGCGCGAGCTGTCGCTGCTGATCTTGTTGGTGACGCCTGCGACGCAACTCGCGACGACCATCACGCTGCGCTACACGGATCGTGGCTGGTATCCTTATACCAACGGTATGGTGTTGCTTTTGGTCGTCATCGTGGTGATCAGCACTGTCGTCAGCCGGCGCCTGATGGGCACAAGTATTGCAAAAGGTTTGGGAGGCTAAGAATGCCAGCAATCGTATTGGACCGGGTTTCCCGTATCTATGGAAAGGACGTGCGTGCGGTCAGCGACCTGACGCTTGAAATACCGGACGGATCGTTCACCACTCTGCTTGGACCGTCCGGCTGCGGCAAGACAACGACGCTGCGCATGATCGCGGGGCTCGATATGCCGACGATGGGGACAATCCGCATCGGCGACAAGCTTGCGTTTTCGATTGAAGAGGGGCAAAATCTGGCCCCGGCGAAACGCGGCCTAGGTCTGGTGTTTCAAAGCTATGCCTTGTGGCCGCATCTGACGGTCGCCCAGAACATTTCGTTCGGATTGGAGGTGCAGAAAGTCGGCAAAGCAGAAGCCGCGCAGCGGCTTGATCAAGTGGCGACAGCGTTGCAAATCGACGGATTGCTTGGCCGCTACACAAGCGAGCTTTCCGGTGGTCAGCAGCAACGGGTCGCAATCGCCCGGGTGCTGGTGATGCAACCGTCCGTCTTGTTGCTGGACGAACCTTTGTCCAACCTTGACGCGACCCTGCGGATGGACATGCGGGCAGAGTTGAAACGCTTGCACTTTGAGACCGGCGCGACCATCATTTATGTAACGCACGACCAACTTGAAGCATTGACCATGTCAACGCACATAGCCTTGATGCAGGGTGGCAAGTTGCAACAATTTGCGCCCCCGCTCGATGTCTATTCCCACCCGGCGAACAAATTTGCCGCTGACTTTCTAGGGAATCCGCGCATCAATCTGCTGGAAGGCAAGATCGAAAATGGCCTGATCCGATGCGATGGTCTAGATGTGGCCCTTCCGTCCGACATCGCAGCAGCGGCAAATTCCGCAGTGACGCTTGGCTTGCGGGCGGAAGAAATCCGCTTGCACAACGAACCGAAATCAGGGTTTGCGCCTGCGCGTGTCACGGCGGTTTTGCCGACGGGGTCTGACTGGTATTACCACGTTCAAATGAACGGCCAAACGCTGACGGTTCGTCAGAGCGGTGGCCCGCAACTGCAACTTGGTGACGAGGTTCATGTCGAAGCCACGCCCGATCCAATCAAGCTTTTTGCGGCCGATGGCCAAGCACTGGCCATGGCACCAGGTCCGGTCCTGCCATGAAACTGAATGAATCCATGTTGCTTGTCACCGGCATGTCAGGCGCTGGGAAAACCGAAGCCATGAAGGCGCTGGAGGATCTGGGCTTTTTCTGTATCGACAACTTGCCGCCGCCGCTCTTGAAAGAATTGTCGAACCTTCCGGCCCTTTCACCGGAACAAGGCCACAGCATTGCCGTCGCAATGGACGTGCGCGGACGCGCAATGTTTAATGAACTTCACGCCGCCATTGACCGATTGCGCGACGATGGTGTCGCGTATCAGATCCTGTTTCTCGATTGCGCCGATGATGTCCTGGTGCGCCGCTATTCTGAAACCAGACGAAGCCACCCTGTGCGCGAAGGTCATAGCCTGTTTGAAAAAATAGCCGCCGAACGTTGTTTGCTGGCGGAAATGCGCGAAAGCGCCAATCTAGTCTTCGATACAACACACACAAAAGCGCATGAATTGAAGGCGCAGCTTGGGCATCTCATTCTGGACCGCGACGTTACCCTGGATCTCAGGGTCGACGTGATGAGCTTTGGCTTCAAGTACGGCGTGCCGCTGGATGCAGACCTGATGTTTGACGTCAGATTTCTGACCAATCCGCACTACGATCTGGACCTGCGGCCGCAGACCGGACTCGACGCGCCCGTTGCCGATTATGTCTTTGCACAACCCGAAGCCCTAAAATTTGTGGAAGATGTCGTTCGTCTACTGGAACGTCTGACCCCGCTTTATGCCGCATCGGGAAAGGCGCGGCTGACCGTGGCTATTGGGTGTACGGGCGGGCAACACCGTTCAGTTGCGATCACGGAACGCCTGGCGCATCGGCTTGGGCAACATTTCAACAACGTCGTGCCAGTTCACCGAGACATGCGAAAGAACATTACCCTCAAGAAGTGAACCTGGTTCGCGGGGTCGTTGATGGCCCGCCGTTCACTCAGTGATTGGTGTAGAGAAGAAATCATGCGAAAGACAGGTTGCTGCGGTCAGCGCTGCAGAGGCCAAAAATGCGAGCGGAAAATTAGATGATCCAAAAACTGCGACCAGGCCAATGGGACGCGGCACCATCTTGAGGTCTGATCGCTGCAGTGGAGTACGGTTAGGCAAGTCCACATCATGACGGCGATCAAGATGATTACTAGCTTCAATGTACTAAGCAAATAGCGCCAGCTGTCCAGTGGTGCGTCCGCGCTCCCCATCAAACCGCGCTGCGGGAAGCCCGGTTTTACGCGTACCGATTTTGGTAATTTCCCACCCGCGGTTTTCGATCTGACTCGCAATTTTGCGCAGGAACGCGGCCCGTTTAACCGTTGTGGTCTGCGCATAGCATTCAAAGGCAGGTGCGGCGGCCTCCGTCGCGCAGTCCACATTCTGTGTTGTGCCGACAGGAAAATGGTTAATAACGCCACTTATAGGCATATTCTCAAATGTTTCGGTATTACCAACCCAATGACCCGCGATTAGATGCTTTGCTTCAAGTCCCATCATGTTATGCTGTTGCAAATCACTCCCATCTCCAAAACGCCCAGAAAGGAAGCTTTAACAAGCCATGGAACGGATCGACCAACCACTTGATCTTATTGTAACGGACCTGTCGCTGCGTGGGCGGGTCAAAGGCTGGCGCATCGCAAACAGCATGCTGGCTGGGAAGCCGCGCCATCGTCGTCTCGGTTCATCTGCTCGAGGTCGATCCCCTCTCCACGCGCTTTCGGCCGCATCACCACACTTACCAAACCCCTGACAGCAAAGAGCCTTGCGGCAGCCCTGTCGAGCTTAGATCAGAAAGACCCCCTTGATGCCCGTTTCCCCCCACTTCCTCCCCAAGGCCATCCTCTTTGATTGCGACGGCACGCTTTTGCTGACTGCTGATCTGCATTTTGAGGCTATTGCAGAGGCGGCACTGGCCCAAGGGGCCGATATGCCGCGCGATTGGTACATGTCGCTGACAGGCTTGGGACGAAAGGATCTTTTTGCACATTTCACGAAGGATTTTGGCCTGTCTCTTGATGTGCCACGATTGATCCAGGACAGCATCGCGATGACGGTGGCCCTCGCCCCACGCGCCACTGAAAACCTGGCCGTTACCGCCCTGTTGCGCACCGTCTCAGGGCGGATGCCGCTGGCCCTTGTGACAAATAGCGAAGCTCCAATTGCAACCTCGTTTCTGGCGGCTACCGGGTTGGCGGATCACTTTGACACAATCGTAACGGTTGAAGAGGCCCAAACGCCCAAACCCGCCCCCGATCTTTACCTCCTCGCGGCGGGCAGGCTGGGCATACCGATCCATCTCTGTCTGGTTCTGGAAGACAGCGCACAGGGTGTCGAGGCCGCAAATCGCGCAGGCGCGCCCTGTCTTGATGTCCGCGAACCGGGTTGGGCAGATGGCTGCAAGGGCTTTCTGAAAGCATTGGTCACTGAAGTCGCTTAAACTAACTACTTTACCAACGACTTTAGGGCGGCAGGAAAAACCTGCGGCCCCTTACTGCAGATACAACGCTCTTTGCATTTAAAAACTTATCACGTATTTTACAAAACTCAGTTAAGGCGAATAGAAAGAGAAAAGGTCGCCAAAAGCATTCCAACCAATCAATTGCAGGTTAACGATGTTGAACACAGTGTTTTTGGGTAGGT
>CALGEE010000244.1 GCA_937881525.1 uncultured Sphingomonadales bacterium
GAGCCAGACCCTTTTCACGCCTCGCCGAGACCGGACGCGGCACGCGCCTCGCGGTGCGCGGCGTGCCGATTTTGAAATCGGGGCGCTTTAGGGTCGCCTTTGGCAAAACATCCCAAAAGCTGGGCCAGCCAGTTTTGCTGTCATATTTGACCTTTGACGAAAATAACGGCTGATCGCATCCGGCACAGGCAAAGGTTCCGGCGCGATATTCTTTAAGCAGCGGGCTCGAATAGGTTTTTTCGGTCCCGGCTTTGCGCAGAACTTCGTAGCTATCCGGGCTTAGTTTGGCGCGCCATTGCGCGTCAGTCAGGTTATAAGAGAAATTGCCGCCACCTTCGGCGCTGCTCCGCATCATAACCCTTTGACTGATAAATGCTGCCGCGACGACGCCGACGCTTGCCATTCCCATTAATTCGCGTCTGTTCATTGTGAACCCCTTCAACGGTTTTCTGTAATGTCGATGATTGCCAGATCGTCAGGTAGGGCAGGGAAGTTGGGCGCACGACCTTCTTGCCAGCTGGCCATGCCTTCTTTGAAGTCAGGTGCCGCAAAGGCTTCGTCGAGCATGGCTTTGGACAAGTCAAAGCTCTCGAGAAAGGGCCGGGTCAAATCGGCAAACCCTTGTTGCTTGACGGCGCGCATCGAGAAAGGCGAGCAGTTCGTCACCAGCATCTCGGCATAGGCGCGCGCTTCCGTGAGCAAATCAGCGGCAGGGACAACACGGTTGACGAGGCCCATGGCCAGCGCTTCCTCCGCCCGCACCAATCGGGCGGAAAGCAGCAGGTCCGAACAATTTCCAGTACCGATCAGGCGCGGCAACAGCCAGCTCATCCCCATTTCCGCGACAAGCCCCCGCCGTGCATAAGCGGTGGAGAATTTGGCGTCTTCGCTGGAAAAGCGAATGTCGCTGACCAATGCCTGCTGCAAACCGATACCAAAACAGGCGCCGTTGATCGCGGCGATGATCGGTTTACCAATGGACAGCGGAAACCAATATGGTTGCTCGGCGGCGGATTTGATGTCGCCGGTTCGGGCCACGACAGCGAGTTTTTCGCCATCCCCGCCCACGCAAAACGCTTTGCCTGCGCCGGTGACGAGGATCACCCGGACGTCATCTGCGTAGGCCGCTTGTTCCAATAGGCCGAAATAGCCGCGCGCCATGGGGCCGTTCCAGGCATTGCCTTTGTCAGGCCGGTTCAGCGTGATCGTCATGATCCCGCCGGACACTTCGGACAGTACAGCGGCTTCCGTCATGCCTTGCGAAACACGGGCAGTTTGAACGCGCCCGCAGCATCCTCTGCGTCTATGAAGGTTACTTCGACGGGCATTTCAAAGGTGATGTCATCATAAGCGAAATCCGCCGGATTGCTCATGAAGATCGGCCCTTCGGCAAGTTCGACCATGATCGTGTCATATGGAACAGACATTACCCCGCGATAATAATCCTGCACAAAGCAGCACCAGCTAACGACTTTGCCTTTGCCCGACATCACCTGCCAGCGGAGGTCCGTGCTGCCGCAATGTTCGCAATCGCCAACTACTGGCCAGCTATGTTTATCACACGCGTTGCAATGCTGGATGCGTAGCTCGCCTGCCGCGCAACCTGCCCAGAAATCATCATGGCCGGGACCAAGCGTGCGGTTGGGTCGGGTTTGCGTCATGATGTTTCCCTCCGCATGAATATGACCGG
Organism: uncultured Sphingomonadales bacterium; assembly: GCA_937881525.1. Taxonomy (GTDB): domain Bacteria; phylum Pseudomonadota; class Alphaproteobacteria; order Sphingomonadales; family Sphingomonadaceae; genus Sphingorhabdus_B. The sequence continues at coordinate 1,691 of CALGEE010000244.1, forward strand.
ATGGACCTGATCGGTTTGCGCCAGCGAGAACATGGAAGTGTGCACATCCTTCACCTGACGCGGCCCGGCTTCGTGGCGCAATTGGCGGACGATTTCGGCGACATGGTTCCAGCCGTGCATATACGATCCCGAGAGAATGCCGCCCGCCATATTGACTGGCAGCGATCCATTCACATCCATCTCACCGCTTTTGCAAAACTCAAGGCCAGCGCCGGGTTCGACAAAACCATGCCCCTCGATATGGTTGATCAGGTGGATGGTCGAGGCGTCATAGCCTTCGAAATGGTGCACTTCTGACAGCGGAATTCCCGCCATTGCCAGCGCCTGCCGCCCCGATTCCTGAAACTGCGGGCGGAGCCGTTCGCGAACCAGCGTGTGCAGCTTGCCTGATTTGACCGCTGCATGGCCCCAGCCGCCGATGTCGACCGGTACATGCGGCAAGTCTTTCGCCATGTCGGACTTGCGCATGATGAGGCAGACAGCACCATCATTGACCAGGCACAGGTCAAACAGATGCAGCGGCTTTACCACATAACGCGAACCCAGATATTTCTCGACCGTCAGCGGCGCTTGCATGATCGCATTGGGGTTGCGCATTGCGTTGGTCCGCATCTGGATCGCAACAGAGGCGAGATCGGCCTCGGTCGCATTATAGGTCGCCATATAATGCTGCCAGATCAGCGCCCAATGCGCAGCCTGTGAACTCCAACCCCATGGGTGGTGGTAATAATAGGAACTCGGCCCGCCGGTTGTAACGCTCTGCCCGCCAAATGAGCGCCCGATCGAACGCGTTGCAGCAGAGAAGATAAGGACGACGGTGTCGGCTTTGCCCTGCGCGATTTCGTTACAGGCAAAAGGAATCGGCCCGGCACAAATGCCGCCGCTTTGGCCCATGATATGCTTCGGCTTCAGCCCCAGCATCGCGGCGGTTTCTTCAGCGCTCGGCCCGCCATAGAGATAATTGACGCCCAGCCCGTCAATGTCTTCGCGCTTCAATCCGGAATCGGCAAGCGCGCGTTCAAAGGCGATAACCGCCAGACTTTCC
>CALGEE010000245.1 GCA_937881525.1 uncultured Sphingomonadales bacterium
TACCGAATGCTGCGACATTTACCGATGGCTGCTTTTGGGACGTTGCCCTAGCAAAGCCCCCAGTTGGAGAGATAAATCTCGAACAGTGGGTTCTGATAGAGCAAGAACAGCGATGCTAGCAGCATAAGGAATGCTGCTGCTGCGGCCGCTTGGAGTATCGAAGTAGAGTTCATATCGCAGCCCTCCGCTCCGCCAGGGTTCGCTCCGTGATAGGCCAGTTTAAGACAGCCGCCAGAATGCTCAGGCCAATCGCAATGCCCCAGGCGATATCGTAGCTGCCCGTCCGGTCGTAAAGCCAACCTCCCATCCAGCCGCCCGCGAAGGAGCCGAGCTGGTGGGCGAAGAAAACTATCCCCGCCAGCATCGACATATGTTTGACGCCGAAGACGGACGCTACTGTACCGTTCGTCAGCGGAACGGTTGAGAGCCAGAATAGCCCCATGATCGCACCGAAGATGTAGGCGGAGGTTGCCGTAATCGGTAAGAGGACGAAAGCCGCGATGGCCGCCGCACGACCAAGATATATCCATGAGAGCAGCATCGGTTTGCGAAGCCGTCCGCCCCAAAGGCCTGCATAATAAGTGCCCGCGATGTTCACCAACCCGATCAACGCCAGAACGATGGTCGCCACGCCGCTGCCCACGCCTTCATCGGCAAGGAAAGCAGGCAAGTGCACGGCGATAAAGACTACTTGAAAGCCGCAGGCGAAGAAACCGAGCGACAACAGCCAGAAGTCCCGCTGTCCAAAGGCATCGCGCAGGGCTTGGCCGAATGACACATCTTCATCCGTGCTGGCGACTGGTGCGGGAGCGTTGCGGATACCAAAAGCAAGTGGGAACATTGCCAAGGCCAATATGGAAAGGACGACCAAGGCGGTCTGCCATTCAAACGCGACGATTAGCCCGAGCGAGATAGGTAACATCGCAAACTGTCCGAAAGAGCCCACGGACATGGTGATCCCCATCGCGAGCGACCGCCGTTCTGGTGCCACAAGGCGGCTGATTGCGGCAAAGATCACAGGGAAAGTGGTGCCGGACAGGCCAAGCCCGATCAACACACCAGCACCAAGGATGAAGACACCTTCGCCGCCAACCACGCTCATCGTCCACAGGCCTGCGCCGTAAAGTACAGCGCCAATCGCTACGACGGGTTTGGCCCCGAAGCGATCCGACAGCATGCCGGTGAATGGCTGGCTCACCCCCCAGACAAGATTTTGCAGGGCTATGGCGAAGGCGAATGTCTCGCGTCCCCAACCCTGGTCCATACTGACAGGCTGTAAAAACAGCCCGAACGCGTGCCGAACGCCTAACGAGATCAAAAGGATCAAGGAAACACAGACAAGTGCAACCTCTGCGCCGTGCCACTTGCTCATCGGTTGGGTTGTCATGCGTTGTCTCCAATCGCTTGTTCTTGTTCGCCTGTCTGATCAATCACACGGTCCAGAACGGCCAATGTGTCTGCGCTGATGACCTCTGAAAATTCGAGTTGTGCCTTCTGCCAAAGAGGCACTGCCTCCTGAAGCCTTTCTCGCCCGACTTCGGTCAACGACACATGACGTGAACGCGCGTCTTTGCCGGTTCCAATCTCGACAAGGGACTGCTTTCTCAGAACACGCAAGTTGCGCCCCAAAGTGCTTCGGTCGAGCCCGACGATTTCGGCCAGTTCGGTAATAGAGATAGACTTCGCGGCCTCAATACGTCGAAGCAGGCGAAACATTGTTACCTTGATGCCCGAGGGGGCAAGCAGCGTGTCGTAGTGAGCAGTGCTTTGCGCTGCGGCTTGCCGAAGGGCTGTACAAATACATCGGTTATCCATAATGCGGGTATATACCCGCATTATCCTCCGAGCAAGACGTATCCCCCTTCGGAGAAACGACCGGCCCTGAAAAGCTGACATTGATCTCAGAGAGGCCAACGGCAGCAAAGTCCGCAACTGAGACATTCTGCCGAGCCGCAGCGAACGGCAGCTATCCCTTTGTAAGCTTTCCAAGCAGCCGGGCAACAGCGTCCTGCCTACTTGTGGCACCGACAGTGGAACTGATCGCCGCGAGAACCTTGATGACTCCGCGGGCCGACGGGTATCGCAACGAGATGTAGTCAACTGAGCGCTGAAAGGCGCAGCATCTTGACTGCGACCGAATCGAGTGTTACCTATCCACTAAACAGGGGAGGGACTCATATGGCCGACAATGGTCTACAATTCGGCGCATTCGTCCGCCGCGAACGTGAGGCAAAGGAGATTGGATTGCGGGAGATGGCCAAGAAGATCGGAGTGAGCCCCACCTACCTTTCGAAGGTCGAGCGGGACGAGTTCACGCCGCCGACAGAGGACAAGGTCCGGGCCATTGCGCAGATCATTGAGTGCGACATCGACGAGTTGCTGGCCATGGCGGGGCGGATGCCGTCCGACTTGGCTGACATCATCAAGCGCAACCCCGTCGAAGTTTCGGCGCTGCTGCGCACCACCAGCGGCATGACCCGCGACGAGATCGCCCGACTGGCAGAGGGCGCGAAGAAGGCCAGAGGCGACTGAAACCACGGGGCGTGGCCCCCACGATGCAAATGAAGGATGACTGATGAGCCGATTTGTTCCCTATCTTGCCGACGAGGCCATCGAGCGCGACTCGGTATCCCTGATCAAGGAATATGAGCATGCACGGGGCGTGACGATCGAGCCGCCGATCCCGATCGAGGACATCTTAGAAAAGCACCTCAAGCTGCGGATCGAGTTCGACGACCTTCACGCCCGCCACAACGTGCCTCGGCCGGAAAACGGGCAGACCGACATTCTCGGCGCGATCTATGGCGATGGCAGCATCTTCATCGACGAAAGCCTCGATCCTGAGGAAAACCCGGTACGCGAAGGCCGCTATCGTTTCACTTTGGCGCATGAGGGCGGCGGTCACTGGCGCCTGCATCAGCATCTGATCAAGGAAGATACGGCGCAGGCATCGCTGTTCGGAGATGACGGTGCGCCTAAGTTTATCTGTCGGTCGAGCCAGGCCAAGG
>CALGEE010000246.1 GCA_937881525.1 uncultured Sphingomonadales bacterium
CCGCAACCTCATCTTCGGAATACGCGTCCAGATGCTCACGCATCCGCCGATCACCAAAATCCTCCAAGAGCACAAAACCGCGAGTCAGGTCGGTTGCGAAGATTTCAGGCGCGCGGAACTGATACCCGTTAAGATATTGCGCAATATGGATGAAGGGACGCGGGTCTTCATGCGGTGGCGGCGCATCCATCAAAATCGCTTTCCCGCGCGCTGCACAATCAACGCGGAAATAGCGGCGGAAGGACGCGTCACCAGCAACAGGGGTCACTTGCGCGCTGGCCCATCCATGCGATTCCAGAAAATCGTTCAAGCCAGCGGGCGGGCTCATATCAAACACGGGTGTCATTTTTATCCATTTTCAAAGTCAAAATTCGGGTCCCATCCACTTGCGGCAATATGTCGATAGTGTGGCTTGGCACCACATAAGCAGGCCCGAAGCGTTCGGCCCATTCGACCAATGTAATACGATCAGTGCGTTCATCCGCCAGCCCCAATTCGTCCAGTTCACCGGCATTGTCCAATCGATACAAATCGACATGGGCGACGGCAATAGAAACCTCTGGTGAATCATAGCTATGGACTATCGCATAAGACGGGCTGGCAACTTCGCCTTCAAACCCCAAACCCGCCAGGATCCCGGCGCACAATACGGTTTTTCCGGCCCCAAGTGGGCCATTGATCGCTACCCAATCTGAGGGTACTAATTCCTGCGCAAGCTTTTGGCCAAATGCGCGCATGTCTGCGTCGGTAGCGATGATCATTTTTGGGGTAATGCCATAATAATTGTAGTTCCCTGCCCTGCCTCGGAATGCAGGTGGAAAGTACCGCCGTGCGACTCAATAATCTGCCATGCCAAAGGCAAGCCAAGAAGTCGCGCAAAACGATCGGATGCCTCAATCCGCCCATCACCTTTAAACACCACAGGGAGTGCGGGAGCGGTTTCCAAAAGTCGCGCTAGACGCGTTGTCTGGCGCAACATCTTGTTCGACTGGGTGCGCATGGATAGCCCAATCAAAATGGCGACAGTCGCTCCGACAAGCCAAAGCGCCATCAGAACCCCTATCAGTGCAATTGGCAGGCCAGTGCCTGTCATGGTCATGCGCCCTCTACGTTGCCGCGAATATGCTAATGCCCAAATGCTTGGCCCACGCAACGAAAAAAGCCCGCCACGTTTCCGCAGCGGGCTTATTCACGTCACAGCACTTAGAGCTTTTAATAGCGATAATGGTCTGGCTTGAACGGGCCTTCGGTTGACACGCCAATATATCCTGCCTGCTTATCGGTCAGTTTTGTGAGCTTAACGCCCAGTTTTTCGAGGTGCAATGTCGCAACTTTCTCATCGAGATGCTTTGGCAAAACGTAAACTTGGTTTTTATAATTTTCACCGTTCGTCCAAAGCTCAATTTGCGCGAGCACTTGGTTGGTGAAGCTTGCCGACATGACAAAGCTTGGATGACCGGTTGCACAACCCAGGTTCACCAAACGGCCCTTGGCAAGGACTATGATCTGCTTTCCGTCCGGAAATTCCACCAGATCGGTTCCAGGCTTAACCTCGTCCCATTTGTAATTGGATAAAGCAGAGATTTGAATTTCGCTGTCGAAATGACCAATGTTACACACGATGCTCATTGGCTTCATATTCATCATATGCTCGGCGGTTATGACGTCTGCGTTACCAGTGGCGGTGCAGAAAATATCCGCGCGCTGCACTGCCTCTTCCATTGTCACCACTTCAAAGCCTTCCATCGCGGCCTGCAATGCGCAGATCGGATCGACTTCAGTGACCATGACGCGTGCGCCGCCATTACGGAGCGACTGGGCTGAACCCTTGCCAACGTCGCCAAAGCCAGCAACGCAAGCGACCTTACCAGCAAGCATGACGTCAGTAGCGCGGCGAATAGCGTCGACGAGCGATTCCTTGCAGCCATAAAGATTGTCGAACTTTGATTTGGTCACGCTGTCATTGACGTTGATCGCAGGAAAAGGCAATTCGCCCTTCTTCGCGATTTCGTACAAACGATGGACACCCGTTGTGGTCTCTTCCGAAACGCCCTTGAGGTTCTTGACCGTCTCAGTCAGATAGCCCGGCTTCTTGGCGACAAACGCCTTCAACGCGCGCTGAAATTCAACTTCTTCTTCATTCTCTGGCTCGCCAAAGGTTTCGCCGCGTTCAAGCTTTGCGCCCCACAAGGCGAACATGGTGGCATCACCACCATCGTCGAGGATGATATTCGCAGTCGTGTCGTCACCCCAATCAAAGATGCGACCGACATAATGCCAGTAATCGGCAAGGCTTTCACCCTTTATGGCAAACACAGGAATGTCGCGCGCGGCTATCGCGGCCGCGGCATGGTCTTGCGTCGAAAAGATGTTACACGTTGCCCAGCGGACGTCAGCGCCAAGCGCCGTCAAAGTTTCGATGAGAACAGCCGTTTGAATTGTCATGTGCAGCGAACCAACGATCCGCGCCCCCTTCAGCGGCTGTGACGCACCAAATTCCTCGCGCAAGGCCATAAGACCCGGCATTTCGGTTTCTGCAATATTGATTTCTTTACGGCCAAAATCGGCCTCGCCGATATCGGCAATGACATAATCGTTGAGAGCCACAGGCTTATTCTCCGGGAGGTTTTAGACTGCCCTGCCCGTAACTGTGGATTACACCAAAATCAAATATAAAGATTGCTTTATATGATTTTGTGTATGAGTGGCATGGCAAGCGCTACATCGCTGGGACGGTTCAGCGTTATCATTGGTCTTAAAAATTGTGGCATCCAGCGACACCTACTTGACTTGGCAAAGCGGGTCCCGGATGACGAACCCATACCTCTCTTAAAGGAAAGAACATATGAGCATTTCTATTGGCGACAAAATACCGGACGTTAAACTGGTGAAGGCAACCGCCAAAGGTCCGCAGCCCATTCAATCAGCCGAATATTTCGCAGGGCGCCGCATCGCGCTGTTCTCCGTCCCTGGCGCCTTCACGCCAACATGTTCAGCACGCCATCTTCCTGGATTCGTTGAGAAATCCGATGAACTGACTACAAAAGGCATCGATGAAATCGCCTGCACCGCCGTGAACGACGCCTTTGTGCTGGGTGCATGGAACAAGTCAGGCGGATCGGACGCGATCACTATGCTTGC
>CALGEE010000247.1 GCA_937881525.1 uncultured Sphingomonadales bacterium
AGCGGCGTGATTGAGGTGAATTGCGAGTGTTTTCATCCCTAAACGCCATAGACCAACGTTATTCGGTTTAACGAAGCTAAAGTGGAAAACGATCACCAAGCGCCACAGCCAAGCGGATGGTCTCAGGGCTCGTTTTAAAGTACCTAAATGGGGAATATTTTGCCATACGGCGAGGTTACGCAACCGCCCTGCCCACTTCAGCCGAGTTTAATCTGACAAAGCATGCATTATAGCAAGGCGCATAATCTCTGGGCTTGTTATGAAGTAGCGAAATGCGGAATTTTTTATCATCAATGTACGCGACAAATTAGCGTGCCAGCTTAAAGATGCTTTACTCTGACAAAGCCTGGCTCACTGTTTCAAAGTCGCAATATGCTGCTTGTGCTCTTTCATCTTCTAGTAACGCCCACGCGATATCGGGGGCAATCGTGAAGCAATCACAGCCAATTTCCGCCAGCTTGTTCATTTGATTTGTTGAACGCAGTGAAGCTACCAAAACACGTGTGCCTGATCCTGAGCCAATGGCGAGCATTTGACGGATCATTTCATACGCAGGCAAGTCAGCCTCTAACATTCGGCCAAAGTATGGAGCGATGTAATCTGCGCCCAACCCCGTTGCGACAAACATCTGTTTTGCGTCATAGCAGGCGGTCATCAAGATTGGGCATCCATCTGACGTTAGCTTTGGGACCTGACGGATAGCAGGCTCAACCAACGGTACTTTCACCACAGTTCGAATACTTGCTTTTTGCCCGGCTGTCATCAATTCCTCAGCCCAAGGGCGATAGGTTTCGGGTGAGCCAAAGACTTGGGCATGGAGTTCCAAGGCACCCAAGTCAGCTGCGCGCTGGGCCATATCCACCCAATTGATCTGCGGATAGGACAGGTTTGCGCGGTGTGCCAACAGCGGGTTAGTCGTTATCCCCTTGAACATGCCAATGGGCATAAGTGAATCCCATTCGGCAACATCGGCAGTATCAAGGTAAAGATCGAGGGGCATGGTTATAGAACCGTTTCCATTAATTCCGCACGTGTTGGCGGATCACAGCCTTCTCGCCCACAGTTGATTGCAGCGGCCACGCTAGCCTGCGTCAGCAGCGACCTAACCTCATCTTCGGTTGCCGCATTTATACGTCCAGCGGATAGACAATCCATTTCGGAAAGCGACATCAACAGTGTTGCCGCAAAGGTATCGCCTGCACCTATCGCATCCATCAGGTTTTCAACGGGTGCTGCATCGACTTGAACGCGATGGTGCTTCGTAATCGCAAGAGCGCCTAACGGACCCATTGTGAGGACAATCAGTGCTGCAGAGGAATTTTGCGACAGTTCGCAAATGGCATCATCATGACTTTGATCCGGGTATAGGTCGGCCAAATCCTCATCGCTTAGTTTGATCATAGATACTTTTTGGACGATGCGAAAGATGCGCTCGCGGTAGTTCTGAATATCTTCGATCACAGACATCCGAACGTTTGGATCAAGGGATACAAACAGTCCGGCGTCAAAAGCATAGGCGAGAACTCGTTCCCAGATGCCTGCGTCATCACCCTTCGTTAAGGTAAGTGATCCAGTGTGAAGCGCAGATGCTTCGGTCAGTTGATCAACCAGACCTTCAAAGGTGATATCGCGTTCAGCTGTGCCTTCCCTCTCAAAGCTATAACTCGGAATTCCATTTGTTATTTCGACACGTGCCATTGTTGTCGGCAAGTTCACCCGCGACCCAGTGAGGTTTACGCCCGCATCTTCCAAACCCGCCGCAAGTTTTCCACCCCAAGGGTCGTTGGAGATGGGCGAGATGTAGCGGACATTGGCCCCTTGTCGTCCAAGTCCCATAGCCACGTTAAAAGGTGATCCACCAACCTTGGCTGTAACCTGACCGTCATTCGTTACATGATCGATCAAATTTTCACCCCCGATGGCAAATAGCGGCGGATTTTTATCCTGTTGGTTGGAGTGTTCTGGCACGGTCAAATATCATTCCCACAAATGCTGAAGCTGCGATCGCGACCGCGCCCAGAATTAGGAACGGTGCTGTGATTTGGTAACCCATGACGACAACCGGAACAATCATCAAAACAAAGCCCGCCGCTAAGATCAGCGTTGCAGTCTTTGTAGTTCGGAAAATCATTACACCAG
>CALGEE010000248.1 GCA_937881525.1 uncultured Sphingomonadales bacterium
TTATACTGCCTGATGGGCATTACCGATTATTTCGACGGCTACCTTGCCCGGGCGCAGGGGACGGTATCCAAGCTAGGGGTTTTTCTTGATCCGATTGCCGACAAAATCATGGTGGCCGCTGTTATATTGATGCTCGTTTTCACCCGCGATGTTGATGGCTGGCATGTGATTGCTGCGTTAGTTATCCTGCTGCGTGAAATGATAGTATCTGGCCTGCGCGAATTCCTTGCCGGATTGCAGATTTCGGTGCCAGTGTCGGCGCTCGCGAAATGGAAGACAACATTTCAACTCGTGTCGCTTGGGGGCATCATATTGGCCGGATCGCTGCCCGATTGGATATTGCTTAAGCAGGCGGCGCTGGCGTTATTATGGATTGCAGCGGTGCTGACGATGATTACCGGTTGGGATTATCTGCGCGTCGGCATCAAGCATATGGATTGATCGCATGAAACTGGTTTACTTTGCCAGCGTACGCGAAGCCATCGGGCTATCTTCCGAAGACCGCGATATTCCCTGTGAGGCGCGCACTGTTGGCGATTTTGTGATTTGGTTGCGTGGGCAATCCCAAGAACACGCCGTTGCTTTGGATGACCTATCACGTCTGCGTTTTGCCTTGGACCAAAATATGGTCACCGCCGATGCGTTGTTGGGCGATGGGGAAGAGCTTGCGATTTTCCCACCGGTAACCGGTGGATGAAAAAGGTGCGCATCAGCAGCACCCCGATTACGACTGAGGCGGAGCTATCGACGCTTGCAGGGATATGCGGCGGTGCGCTGTCCAGTTTTACGGGCATTGTGCGTGATGATGGCGGGGTAACTGCCATTGAGTTGGAGCATTATCCCGGCATGACCGAGCTGTGCCTCTCGCAGCTGATAGAAGCCGCTACAGGGCGATGGTCGCTGCTCGGCGCTGTTGTCACCCACCGCGTCGGTGTCGTCCCTGTGGGGGATCCTGTGGTCGTCGTGGGGGCGGCGTCGTTGCACCGGGCAGAGGCGCTTGAGGCAACGGCGTTTCTTATTGATCGCCTAAAGACCGAGGCACCATTTTGGAAGCGTGAACATTACGCCGATGGCACCGCCAAATGGGTGGAAGCCAAATTGAGTGATGACACACGTTCCGAACGCTGGGCCTAGCTTTTAGCCTGTGTGCAAGCCCCGAAGTGCATCCGCCAGCAACTCAAATTCTTCGCGGCGCGGGCTGTTGGTTCGCCACACCAAAGCAATCTCGCGTGACGCATGTTCGGCGTTTAATGGACGGGCTTGGATATCAGTTCCATTTAGCAAGCCAGCTTTAACAGCCATTTCCGGGATGATCGTCAGGCCAAGGCCATTGTCGACCATTTGCACCAATGTGTGCAATGAAGTACCTAGCATCGTCGCAAAGGCCCGCATTTCGGGCCTGTTACAGGCGGCAAGCGCATGGTCCTTAAGGCAATGGCCATCAACCAACAGCAGCATCCGGCTTTCATCGATCAATTCGGGCGTAATGCTCTCGGGCGGATCGCGCGGGTCGTCCTTGGGAAATGCAACATAAAGACGGTCCTCAAAAAGCGTGGCCTTTTCAACATCGCCGGACGCAAAAGGAAGCGCCAAGAGGACGCAATCGACCTGCCCGTGATGGAGTGCCTCAATCGCGGCGGCGCTGGCTTCTTCGCGCAAGTATAGCTTGAGATCAGGATATTGCTTGCGGAGCGCGGGCAATAATTTGGGTAGCAGAAATGGCGCGATGGTTGGAATGACGCTCATGCGCAGGTCATCAGCCAGCGGTTTACCCGCCGAGCGCGCCATTTCTGCTAGCTCTTCTGCTTCACGCAATATGCGGTGCGCCTTTGCAGCCATTTTGTTACCAAGCGGCGTAAAGCGCACAACGCGGCGTGTGCGTTCGACCAGCATTAAACCAAGCAGAGATTCAAGCTCGCGGATCCCTGCCGAAAGCGTAGACTGGGTGACGAAACACGCCTCTGCGGCTTTGCCGAAATGGCCATGCTCTTGCAGCGAGACCAAATATTGCAGCTGCTTCAACGTCGGGAAGTAGGTGCTCATAAATCGACCTTGTTAATTAATATAAGCCATATAATCGTTTTTGCCGATGTTTACATAGTTATTTACAGTAAAGATACATCCTTCGCTGGAAAAGCTCCCACGAAAGTCTTAACTTGGGTAGCAGCATCAGGTCCTTCAAAGGGCAGCAGGGTCATTTATGTTTATCTCTAATCTCATCGATTATCTGGACTCGATCAAAGAGCGAGACCCAGCACCGCGCTCGCGGTGGGAAATATTGTTGTATCCTGGTGTCTGGGCGGTGGGCTATCATCGCCTGGCGCACTGGCTGTTTCTGGGCCACATGTTTTTCCTGGCGCGACTGATAAACCATTTCGCCCGTTTTATAACCGGAATTGATATTCACCCCGGCGCGAAAATCGGAAGCAATTTTTTCCTCGACCATGGTTTTAGCGTTATTGGCGAAACGGCGGAAATTGGTGATAACGTAACCATGTATCAAAATGTCACGCTTGGCGGCACGAACCCGACAACGGGGATGGGTGGCAAGCGGCATCCAACCATATTAGATAATGTCATCATTGGTTCGGGCGCGCAGATACTTGGGCCAATCACCGTTGGCGAACGGGCGCGGATTGGGGCTGCTGCGGTTGTAACCGACGACGTGCCCGCCGGCGCAACAATGATCGGGCAAAAAGCACGTTCGACATTGGTGCAGGCAGAAACCTATGCGCGTGACTTCATGCCCTATGGCACGCCCTGCCGCGAGATGTTTGACCCCGCGACCCAAAGCCTTGAGATCATGCAATGCGAAATTGAGACTTTACGCAAAAAGGTTGCGGAGATGATGGAAGAACGCGATGCCACGGCCCTTGATGCGCCAGCCAAGCCGCGCCGATCCAAAGGAAGTACAGCCAGTTGAGCGCGGTCATCACGCCCTTTCCCGGGGTCAGTCGACATAATCAGGTCGGCTTCGAAAAGAGCGAACTGACACAGATCCTGAACCTTTATGGGCGGATGGTTGCGGCGGGCAACTGGCGGGATTACGCCATCGACCTGGGCGGAGACGCCGCTGTGTTCAGCATGTTCCGGCGCGCTACCGAACGGCCCGAATATCGCATTGAAAAACGCCCCGCCTTACGCAATCGCCAAGGCATGTGGGCCTTGGTTGGGGAGGGCGGCGCGATTTTGAAGCGTGGGCATGATCTCGGGCCGGTGCTGGCACCTGTCGAACGCAAACTCATGAAGCTGGTAGACGCATAAAAAAGCCCGGCCAAAGACCGGGCTATTTAAGATTATATTGGGATACCTTATCCGAGGGCTTGCAACGCCTTCATGACGGCGATCGATTGTTCGCCACCCGACTGGGGAACGGTCTCACCAGTGCGGTCGATGATTTTGTCCCATGCTGCAGCAAAACCCTCTACATTACGGTCTTCCTGACGCAGTGCGACGCCGGGGGTCATAGTGACATAGGCAGCGTGGTATCCGCCGCCGCCAGCACCAATGATCATATTGGTCGGCGCGTCTTCGCTCACCAAATAAAGCGCGGCTGGCACGACATTTTCAGGCGTGAACTGCTCGAACAGGCCTTCTGGGAAGATATCCTCGGTCATGCGCGTGCCAGCGACGGGCGCCAGCGAGTTTACGCGGACATTATATTTCGCACCTTCCAAATGCAGCGTCTTGGTAAAGCCAGCAAGGCCAAGCTTTGCCGCGCCATAATTGGCTTGTCCAAAGTTTCCGTAAAGCCCTGTCGACGATGTGGTCATTAAGATGCGGCCATAGGCCTGGTCACGCATGGTGTCCCAAACCGCCTTGGTGCAGTTGGCCGAACCCATGACATGGACCTGAAGCACGAGGTCAAAATCGGGCATATCCATTTTAGCAAAGCTCTTATCGCGCAAGATACCTGCATTGTTGATCAATATGTGCACGCCGCCAAAGGCCTCTTTTGCCTTTGCAACCATTTCGACCATTTGGTCATATTCGGTAACGCTGCCGCCATTGGCTATGGCTTCGCCGCCAGCGGATTTGATTTGTTCAACGACCTGCGCCGCTGCATCAGATGTGCCCGTGCCGTCGCGCGCGCCGCCCAAATCATTGACCACCACTTTGGCGCCGCGCTTGGCCAGTTCAAGTGCATAGGCCTTGCCCAAACCGCCGCCCGCGCCCGTCACAATTGCGACTTTATCCTTAAAACT
>CALGEE010000249.1 GCA_937881525.1 uncultured Sphingomonadales bacterium
TCAGATTAAAACGACCTTGAGTAGTTACCGATGATCTCCTGACGTCTGGCGATGACACACCGCAGGCCGCCGCGCCACTCGACCTGCCGCCGGGTCTGACCGGGTTGCCTGATGCGCAGGGGCATTGTTAGAATGAATTTGTCAAAGTTCCCGTTGCGCGAATTGCAAAAGAGGTGTTCTACATTCCCAAGATTGCTCTTTTGCTCGTTGTGGTCATGCTGCGACGTCGAGGACAAACCAAACCTGCCTTCTGAGGAAAAAACATATGAACAGCCATATCTTTCCGCGCCACAGCAAAATCAGCTTGCCGACTGCAGAACGCGGAGAGGGCTGCTTTATCTATGATACACTTGGAAAATCTTATTTGGATGCATCTGGCGGGGCGGCGGTGTCCTGCCTTGGACATGCACATCCCACGGTGATCAAAGCGCTTCACGCCCAACTTGACCGCCTGACCTATGCGCATACCTCCTTTTTTACCTCGGATCCTGCAGAACGTATTGCGGAGCGTCTGTGCGCCTTGGCACCCGAAGGGCTGGATCGTGTTTACCTTGTGTCGGGTGGTTCAGAAGCCATAGAGGCAGCGTTAAAGCTGGCGCGGCAATATTTTACTGAAGTTGGCGAACCTGATCGATGCAAGATCATCGCGCGTGAACAAAGCTATCATGGCAATACGCTTGGTGCTCTGGCTGCCGGGGGCAATCAATGGCGCCGTCAGCAGTTTTCTCCCTTACTGATCGACACACACCATATCCCACCCTGTTATGCATACCGTGGTAAAACAGAAGGAGAGAGCGATTTTGACTACGGACAACGGATAGCCAATGAGCTGGAAAATAAAATTCTGGAATTGGGTCCGCGTTCTGTTATGGCCTTTATCGCTGAACCTGTCGTGGGGGCCACAGCAGGGGCAGTCCCGGCCGTAGAAGGCTACTTCAAGAGAATTCGGGATATCTGCGATCGCCATGGCGTGCTCTTGATATTGGATGAAGTGATGTGTGGTATGGGACGTACGGGGCATCTTTTCGCCTGTGAACATGATGACATTACACCAGATATCCTGTGCATCGCCAAAGGGCTTGGCGCTGGGTATCAGCCGATTGGTGCGATGATGTGTTCGAAAAAAATTTATGATTCTATTGAAAGGGGAAGTGGATTTTTTCAACATGGACATACCTATTTAGGTCATCCTATGGCAGCAGCGGCAGCGAATGCTGTCCTGGATGTTTTGGTAGAGCAAAATCTGTTGTCAGATGTGACGCCAAAAGGGGAGTATCTTCAAAACGCACTTTCGTTGAAATTTGGTCAACATCCCCATGTTGGCGATATTCGTGGTCGCGGTCTTTTTCGGGCGGTTGAACTCGTTGAAAACCGGCAAGAGAAAACCCCTTTTGATCCCGCACAAGGGGTGGCCAAAAGGTTGAAACAAGTCGCACAGAAAAATGGTTTATTGTGTTATCCAATGTCTGGAACAATAGATGGAAAACATGGTGATCATATTTTACTTGCTCCACCGTTTATCATTTCAGAAACAGAAATGGATCTTTTGATTGATAAACTGTCAAAGAGTTTGGACGAAGTTTTGGGCGAACTTGTTCCGCCCTCTCAAGGAGGATAGGATTTTTATAAATGCACCCAAGTGCATTTCTTGCCTAAGTCATGTCAGAATAAACCACCTTGCCCGACAGCATGCTGGGCATTAGCGTCTAAGCCATGTCCAATCCTGTATCCTTCCGCTGGTACTGTCAGATAAAACTAACTTGAGACGGGGCGGGCGGTT
>CALGEE010000250.1 GCA_937881525.1 uncultured Sphingomonadales bacterium
AGCTGCGCGTGCACATGGCGGCGATTGGCCACCCGATTGTCGGCGACGGCAAATATGGCGGCAAGGACGCATTTCTGACAGGCACGATAAGCCGTAAAATGCATCTCCACGCCCGCCGTATCCGCATCGACCATCCGTCGGGGCATCAGATTGACGTCCGCGCCGATATGCCCCCGCATATGAAGGCAAGCTTTGACGATTTGGGTTTTGACATCGAACTAGGCGACGCGCCGGCATTGGACGCGCCCAAGTTCAGCGACACCGCCGAAGGCAAGAAACGCGTCGCTGCTAACATCGCAAAATCCGCGCGCAAAGAACGCAAGGGCGAACGCCGCTCACGCGGATCAGCAAGCGACAAGCCAAAAGACAATAAACGCAGCCAAATGGCAGCCGGCAAAAAAATCGCCGCTAAGAAGCCAGTGATTAAAAAGGCTGTGACGGACAAGGTGCCTGGCAAAAAACCGGCGGCGAAAAAGGTTGCACCCAAGGGGAGGACTTAATGCATCCTAATGCTGCGTTTCGGTGGGAAGACCGCGCCGCTATGCGCGCTTTTGCGCAGAAAGTCGGCTTTGGCATGCTATTCCTCAATACCCAAGACGGGCCGCATGTGGCGCATCTGCCATTCGTTTTTCTTGGTGAGGACCGTATCGGTTTCCATATGGCGCGCGGCAACGCGATTGCCCGATATCTTGATGGAGCAGAGGCGCTGTTCGTTATAAATGCGCCTGATGGCTATATCAGCCCAGATTGGTATGGCGCCCCTGATCAGGTTCCTACATGGAATTATGTGGCGGTCGAGTTGGTGGGGTCTGCTCGGAAAATGGACGAGGCGGAGTTGATCGCTCAATATGATGCTTTGTCTTATTCCCAAGAATTGAAATTGACGCCCAAACCCATTTGGACACGCGCCAAAATGACGGATGGACTGTTCGACAAAATGCTGCGCGGCATTTACGGGTTTGAAATGTACGTCATCACATGGCGAAGCACCTTGAAACTTGGACAAAACAAAAGTGACGCTATGCGGGAGGCAGCGGCAAATGGCGCGGCGGCGGCCGGCAATATTGCAATTGCCGACGCGATGCGTAATCTCCCTGAATGACGCATCGCCTTGCCATATTTGATTGCGACGGGACCTTGGTCGACAGCCAAGCCAACATCTGCATGGCCATGGAGCATGCGTTTGAGGGCGCTGGGCTGACCCCACCGCGGCGTCATGATATCTGGCGGGTAGTTGGGTTATCGTTAGTAGAATCCATGCGCGTGCTGCTGCCGGATGCAGAGGATAAATGCCATCAGGACATGGCCGAACATTACCGGACTGCGTTCCTTACATTGCGCAACAATGGCTTGGTTGATGAACCGCTCTATGACGGGATGGCATCGTTGTTATCGGAAATGGATGCGGGCGGATGGCTGCTGGGCGTGGCGACGGGCAAGTCCAATCGCGGGCTGATCCGCTGCCTCGACCATCATGCCATCACGGGCTTGTTTGTCACGCTGCAAACCGCCGATCGCCATCCGTCCAAACCGCACCCGTCAATGGTATATCAAGCGCTGGCCGATGCCGGCACCGATGCACGCAACGCAGTAGTCATTGGCGATACGGTATATGACATTCATATGGGCCGTGCTGCAGGCACGCGGACCGTGGGGGTGAACTGGGGCTATCATAGCGTGGAGGACCTGGGCGAAGCAGGGGCAGACTATATCGCCGAAAGCATGGACGACCTTAAAACCTATCTCATGGATTTTGTATGACACCCACAGACGATAAATCCCGCGCAGAAACACGCGCGCAATTCCGGTTTCTAGTTATCAACCTGTGCCGGATTACGGGTGCGATCATGCTGGTTGTCGGCTTGGCCGTCATCGCACGCGAAGCATTTGGATTGCCCAAGGCGCTTGGCTTCGGCTTGTTTCTTATCGGCATGATAGGCTTTATGCTCGTGCCTGTTCTGCTGTCGAAAAGATGGAAAAGTACACCTGATAAATGAGGCGATTTTGGAAGGCAGTTACGCTTGAACCCAGTAATTATGGGTACGCCGTTCGGCTTGATGGCTGTCCGGTAAAGACGCCAACAGGCAATCTGCTGGCGTTACCCTCGCAAAAAATGGCGGACGTCGTTTTGGCTGAATGGGAGGCTGTCGAAAAAAACGTGAACCCCGTGCTGATGCCAAATACGGGATTTGCCAATGCCGCCATTGACCGGATCGCGCCGGACCATGATGGTTTTGCCGCCGCCATTGCGGCCTATGGCGAGACGGACAATTTTTGTTATCGCGCCGCGGCTGTTGAGGCATTGGCCGACCGGCAGGCGCAGATTTGGGATCCGTGGCTCGACTGGGCCAAAGGGCATTATGATATCGATTTCCTCATTGTCGAAGGTATCATGCACCAACCCCAGCCAGCGGCGACGCTTGAGACTTTGCGCCGCGCAGTCGCTGCACGCGGGGCATTTGAACTGGCCGCGATGGCAAAACTTGCGCATTTGTCAGGATCGCTTGTCGCAACCTTGGCTATCATCGAACGCGCAGGCACCGCGGAAGATATTTGGAACGCCGCCTGTCTGGATGAGATTTGGCAGGAAGAATTGTGGGGCGCAGACCATTGGGCCCAGAAAAACCGGAGCGATCGTGAAGGCGAGTTCATGGCCGCGGTGCGTTTTCTGGATTTGCTTGTACCCCGAACCTAGGTGAAAACCCGCCTCGCTGGTTAAGGGAAGGGCGGGTAATCGGGTTCTATAATCAAGGAAAAGGCCAATGGCACACAACGCGACATTCACCTTACGACCGCTTCCAAAGGCGGCGTTTGTTGCAGGCTATGCAGGATTACTTCCGCAGGTCATTGCCGCTGCGATGGTGCTGTCCGGGATGGAGTATCGCTGGACAGGGCTGGCAGCGGCCTATGGCTATGCTGCATTTATATTCAGCTTTTTGGGCGGCATGTGGTGGGGCCTTGCTGTTACCACGCGCAACAACGATACGGCGGCCAACGGAATATTTGCGCTCGCTGTCGCGCCAAGCTTATTGTCGCTTGTAACCTATTTGCCATGGATTTGGGGGTGGGAATGGCCCGGCCCTTCACTGGCATGGCTTGGGATTTTCCTAATGCTATCGCCTTTGGGGGATCGATGGTTATCGTCGCGCTGCGCATTGCCACTCGGCTGGATGAAGCTGCGTTGGCGTTTGTCGATTGGCTTGGGCGGAACAACCCTGTTTTTGGCGGCTTTCGCTTAGGTCCTGACCCTAAGTCGCCGCGAGGTCGCGGACGAAACCGATCAAGCCCTTTTGCCGCCGCCGTTTCATCCTTTCGGCCGCAAGAATTTGTTGAGTCTTTTCAAAGCAGGTCTGCACATCGTCGTTGATGAGCACATAATCATAACCGTCCCAATGCCCGATTTCTGCCTTTGCACGGCTCATACGGTCTGCAATGACGGCGTCGCTGTCTTGTGCACGGCTGTGTAAGCGGCGTTCCAGCTCGTCAATAGATGGTGGCAAAATGAAAACGCGTATGACGTCTGGTCCAGCCTCTTGGTATAATTGCTGCGCGCCCTGCCAATCGATGTCGAACAGAACGTCGCAGCCAGCGGCGAGCTTTTGTTCTACCGGCCCTTTTGGCGTACCATAGCGATGCCCGAAAACATGCGCCCATTCCAGAAATTCGCCATCAGCAGCCATTTTCTTGAATGTAGCCATATCGGTGAAATGATAATGAACGCCCTCTATCTCGCCGGGGCGTGGTTCGCGTGTCGTGTATGAAACCGATAATGCGATTTTTGCGTCGGCATCCAAAAGCATCCTCGAAAGCGTCGATTTACCTGCACCCGATGGGGATGAGAGAACGAACAGCAGTCCGCGGCGTTCCAATTCATGCGGCTTGTGGGTGTCGGTATGGGCCATAGCCGCTACTGCGCGAAAGCTTAGGCGCGCGTCAAGAGGGAAGCGCGGTTGTGACTGACGAAAGTGGATCAGCTACGCTGGCGTTCCTTGCGTTTGTCATACATGCTTTTGGCCGCAAATGCACCGCCAACGAGCAGCAAGCCGGGAATAGAGCGGGTTGCAAGGCGCGTGGCGACAATGCCAAGCCCCGCGCCAAGCAAGCCATTGCCGCTTTTGCGTCCGATAACTTCGCCGATAACGGCACCTACCATTGTTTTTAGCATTTGTCGTCTCCCATGCAGCACACCAACATATTGTGACTCACACCATGTCTTCGGCTCTGACGTGGGTATCGAAAGTGGCTTCGTCAACCAGTCTGGATGCTAACGCGGCTTGGCGCAAAGTAGTTCCTTCGCGCAGTGCCCTTTTGGCGATGTTGGCCGCATTGTCATAGCCGATAATCGGAGCAAGTGCGGTCACGAGCATGAGCGATCGTTCCACCAAATCGGCTATCCGCGTTCGGTCAGGCTCAAGACCCGCGACGCAATGGAGCGCAAAGCTGTCCATGCCAATGGCAAGCAGATCAATCGACCGCAGGACATTTGCGCCGATCATGGGCTTGAACACATTCAACTGCAAATGCCCTTGAAGCCCGCCGACTGTCACCGCCTGATGATTGCCGATGACTTGCGCCGCGACCATCGTCAGCATCTCGCATTGCGTTGGGTTGACCTTGCCCGGCATGATTGAACTGCCGGGTTCATTTTCCGGCAAATGCAGTTCACCAAGGCCCGAGCGCGGGCCAGAGCCCAGCAGGCGGATGTCATTGGCGATTTTGGTGAGCGCAACCGCGAGCGTATTGAGCATGCCCGAGAGCTGCACCAAAGCATCGTTAGAGGCAAGCGCTTCGAATTTATTGCTGGCTGGCTCAAACGCGATACCGGTTACCGAGGAGATCTCATTGGCGATGGCGACGTCGAGGCCTTTGGGGGCATTTAGGCCAGTGCCGACTGCTGTGCCGCCCTGTGCCAGTTTCTGGATATGATGCGTGACGGCATGCTCTATGCTGTTACGGCAGGCAGCCAGTTGCGTGACAAAGGCGGAAAATTCCTGTCCTAAAGTCAGTGGCGTTGCGTCCTGCAAATGGGTGCGGCCTATTTTAACGATGTCCTGCCATTCGGCACTTTTTGTTGCAAGCGCATCGGCCAAGCGACCAAGCGCGGGCAAGAGGTCATTGCGCACGGCCTGCGCCGTCGCAACGTGCAATGCGGTGGGGAAGCTGTCATTCGACGATTGGCCCATGTTGACATGGTCATTGGGATGCACCGGTGTTTTGCCGCCGCGTGTGCCCGTCAGCGCCTCATTGGCGATGCCGGCAATAACCTCGTTCACATTCATGTTCGATTGCGTGCCGCTGCCCGTTTGCCAGATGACGAGTGGGAATTGCGCGTCATATTCGCCGCTTAATATGGCGTTGGCTGCGGTAATGATGGCATCGGCGATGTCGGCTTGCAGCGCGCCAGAGGCCTTATGCGTCAACGCTGCGGCGCGCTTAATATGCGTAAGGCCGTAGATAATGCCCATCGGCATGCGTTCATGCGCAGGGAAGGGGAAGTTTGCGATGCTGCGCTGCGTCTGTGCGCCCCAATACGCGTCTGCTGGGACTTCTATCGGCCCAAAACTGTCAGTTTCCGTGCGGGTTTTCCCCGTCACTTCTTCCGTCCGAAGTCCACGCTGACGACGTTGGAGCCATCTTCTATCGCTACGGATGGGCTGTCATTGCAAGCCTCGTCATGCGGCTCGGGCGTGCCTTCGCCAGCATCGACATGGAATTGCAACGCGAAGTCAACGGCAGGGTCAACGAATACCGTAATCGCCGAATAAGGAATGAACAGATGCGACGGGATCTGGCTGAACGACAGGCTCACTTCGAAATGCTCGGCCTCAACCTTCAAGTCCCAATATTTATGCTGAAGCACAATGGTCATTTCATCGGGGAAGCGTTCGTGCAGATGCTGCGGAATGGCAACGCCCGGGGCTTGAGTCTTGAAAGTGATGTAGAAATGATGGTCGCCCGGCAGGCCATCACGCGCAACATCGCCGAGCACGCGGCCAACAACGGCGCGCAATGTCTCCTGCACGACGTCGTCATAAGGAATCAGGCTATCAACATGCTCATCGGTCATCTTTGCTAGGTGGACCGCCGAGCGCTCGAAATCAAGATGCTTGTTGGTGTAAGCCAACTTGCCAAATGCGCTAGCGCAGCTATATCGGCGGCCATGCGTACAGGCTCTATCAGTCGCAAGACGAACGAAACGTCCATTGATGTTGAGGTGAACCTTGACGGCACTGGAGTGTATGAAGTGTTCACAGGCATCGGTTTTCTCGACCATATGCTTGAGCAATTGTCGCGACATTCGCTCATTGATCTCAAGGTCAAGGCGGTGGGCGATTTACATATCGACCAGCACCACACAACCGAAGACACGGGCATCGCGATTGGCGAGGCCGTTTTGCAGGCGCTTGGCGATAAACGTGGCATCACACGTTATGGCACGGCTTATGCGCCGATGGATGAGACGCTCACCCGCTGCGCGCTCGATATTTCGGGGCGGCCCTATTTTGTGTGGAAAGTTTCGCTCGGCATGCCGCGCCTTGGCGAATGGGATACCGAACTGATTGAACATTGGTTCCACAGCTTTGCGACCAGCGCCGGTATCACGCTGCATGTTGAAAACCTCTACGGCGCAAACAACCACCATATTGTCGAAAGCTGCTTCAAGGCCATGGCCCGTGCGTTACGCCAAGCGGTCGAAATTGATCCACGCAAGGCGGATGCCATTCCATCGACCAAGGGGACGCTCTAGACCGTGACCCTTGCGCTGATTGATTATGGCGCAGGTAATCTGCATTCGGTGCATAATGCGTTGAAGGCTGCGGGCGCGGCTGATGTGCGTGTCACGGCTGATCCCGACATTGTTGCGCACGCTGACCGGATTGTCTTGCCCGGTGTTGGTGCTTTTGCGCATTGTATGGCCGCCTTGTCCGGCATTGACGGCATGATCGCCACGATGGAGCATCGCGTTCGGGTGCAGGGAATACCATTTTTGGGCATTTGCGTCGGCATGCAGTTGCTTGCCGATGAAGGTGTGGAACATAAAAGCACGCGCGGGCTTGGCTGGATTTCCGGCACCGTGCGCGCGATTGCGCCCGCCACGGATCTAAAAATCCCGCATATGGGCTGGAATGATGTCGTGCCCAGCGACAACGCGCGGCTTATCGAACGCGGTGAAGCCTACTTCCTGCATGGCTATCATTTTGACACCGCCGACGCGACGGATGTTCTGGCGACTACCGACCATGGCGGTGCGCTTGTTGCTGCGGTGGGCCGTGACAACATCATGGGTGTGCAGTTTCACCCTGAAAAAAGCCAGGCCTATGGCATCAATTTCCTCAAACGCTTTTTGGAGTGGAAGCCGTGATTGTTTTTCCCGCGATTGACCTCAAGGGCGGCGAAGTTGTGCGCTTGGCCGAGGGCGATATGAACCGCGCAACGGTCTATGCCGATGACCCCGCAGCGCAGGCGATGTTATTTGCGGAACAAGGTGCGGATTTTCTGCATGTGGTCGATTTGGACGGCGCCTTTGCCGGACGCCCCGAAAATGCCGAAGCGGTTGAGGGCATTATCGAAAATTTCCCCGGTTATATCCAATTGGGTGGCGGTATCCGCAACCCGCAGACCGTCGAGCGTTGGTTCGACATGGGCGTTGCGCGGCTCGTAATTGGTACAGCGGCGCTTAAAGACCCGCAGTTCGTGAAAGACATGGCGCGCGAGTTTGAAGACGGCATCGTCGTTGCTGTCGACGCCCGCGACGGGTTCGTGGCGACCGAGGGCTGGGCTGAAAAATCCGACATGCCTGTCATCGACCTTGCCCGCCGGTTTGAAGATGCGGGTGTAGCCTCGATCCTGTTCACCGATGTCGGCCGCGACGGGATGCTGACCGGATGCAATATCGACGCGACGGTTGATCTGGCGCGGCGCGTGAACATTCCCGTGATCGCCAGCGGCGGGGTGAAGGGCATTGATGACATTCACATGCTCGCGCTGCATGCGAAGGACGGCATTGAGGGCGTGATTTTGGGCCGCGCGATCTATGATGGGCGGTTAGATCTTGCAACGGCGATTAAGGTGGCGGGGCGGGCATGACCGTCCGCGTCCGCGTCATTCCCTGCCTCGATGTCTCCAATGGTCGCGTGGTCAAAGGTGTGAACTTTGTCGACCTGCGCGATGCGGGCGACCCAGTCGAACAAGCGCAAGCCTATGATGCGGCGGGTGCGGACGAGCTTTGTTTTCTCGATATTGGCGCAAGCCATGAAGGGCGCGGGACGATTATTGACGTCGTGCGGCGCACGGCAGAAGTGTGCTTCATGCCACTGACCGTCGGCGGCGGCGTGCGCAGCGCAGAGGACGTGCGGGCGTTGTTGCTGGCGGGCGCAGACAAGGTCGCGGTCAACAGTGCGGCAGTCGCGCGACCCGAAGTCGTTGCTGATATCGCCGCGCTCTTCGGGAGCCAATGCGTGGTTGCCTCAGTTGATGCGCGGCGGATGGGCAACAGATGGGAAATCTTTACCCATGGCGGCCGCAAGCCAACCGGAATTGACGCGCTCGAACATGCCGTAAAACTCGCCGAACTTGGCGCAGGCGAATTGCTTGTCACGAGCATGGACCGTGACGGTACACGCGACGGCTATGACCTTGCACTCACGCGCGCTATTGCCGACGCAGTGCACATACCTGTTGTAGCCAGCGGCGGCGTAGGCAATTTGGAGCATCTGGTCGCAGGTGTGCGTGAAGGCCATGCCAGCGCGGTTTTGGCGGCGTCAATATTCCATTTCGGCCAATATAGCATATCCGATGCGCATGCGGCGTTGCGATCTGCGGGGTTGCCGGCGCGGGTCTGAAACATTGGCAAAAAAATTCGCTTACCGAGCCCTTGACCTGAAACAAAAACTCCCTATCTAAGCGTTGTTAGCACTCACACTAAAAGAGTGCCAACGCTCATTCATTGCCGTAACGCCGAGCTTTGGCCGGTGGCGGGATGGCTAGCAATTAAAGGAAGGTTCAACATATGGCATTTCGTCCATTGCATGATCGCGTTCTCGTCCGTCGGGTCGAGGCCGAAGCAAAAACCGCTGGCGGGATCATTATCCCTGATACAGCTCAGGAAAAGCCACAGGAAGGCGAAGTCGTCTCCGTTGGCGCAGGTTCCAAGGCAGAAGACGGCACTGTGACGCCGCTTGATGTAAAGGCTGGCGACAAAATTCTGTTCGGCAAATGGTCGGGCACCGAAGTCAAGATCGACGGCGAAGACCTGCTTATCATGAAGGAATCGGACATCTTGGGAATCGTTTCCTAAGCGACGAATGGTTTGAATCACCCAGCCTTCGCTGGGGCACACAATTAAAGGAAAAATATCATGGCTGCTAAAGACGTGAAATTCGGCCGCGATGCGCGTGAACGCATCCTGCGCGGCGTAGACATTCTTGCTGACGCTGTAAAAGTAACACTTGGTCCAAAAGGCCGTAATGTTGTCATCGACAAAAGCTTTGGCGCACCGCGGATCACCAAGGACGGCGTTACCGTCGCCAAGGAAATCGAACTGAAAGACAAGTTCGAGAATATGGGCGCACAGATGGTTCGCGAAGTTGCTTCGAAGACCAACGACATTGCCGGTGACGGCACGACCACTGCAACTGTTCTTGCTCAAGCGATTGTTCGCGAAGGCATGAAGTCGGTTGCAGCGGGCATGAACCCGATGGACCTGAAGCGCGGCATCGACACAGCGGTTAATGCTGTTGTTGCTGACCTCGTTAAGCGTTCGAAGCCAGTTGCGGGTTCTTCGGAAATCGCACAGGTCGGTACGATCTCTGCAAATGGTGAAGCTGAAATCGGTGAAATGATTGCAGACGCCATGGAGAAGGTCGGCAAGGAAGGCGTTATCACCGTCGAAGAAGCTAAGGGCCGTGAAAGCGAGCTCGAAGTTGTCGAAGGTATGCAGTTCGACCGCGGTTACCTGTCGCCATATTTTATCACCAACACCGAAAAAATGTCGGTCGAATTGGATAATCCATACATCCTGATCCACGAAAAGAAGCTCGGCAATTTGCAAGCCATGTTGCCAATCCTCGAAGCTGTGGTGCAGTCAGGCCGTCCATTGCTCATCATCGCTGAAGACGTTGAAGGCGAAGCGCTTGCAACTCTGGTCGTCAACAAGCTGCGTGGCGGCCTGAAGATTGCTGCTGTAAAGGCACCAGGCTTTGGCGACCGTCGCAAGGCGATGCTGGAAGATATCGCGATCCTCACCAAGGGTGAAATGATCAGCGAAGATCTCGGCATCAAGCTTGAAACCGTTACCTTAGGCATGCTTGGCCAAGCTAAGCGCGTCACCATCGACAAGGACAACACCATCATCGTCGACGGTGCTGGCGAAACCGATGCGATCAAGGGCCGCGTTGAAGCGATCCGTGCGCAGATCGAAAACACCACGTCGGATTACGACAAGGAAAAGCTGCAAGAGCGTTTGGCGAAACTCGCCGGCGGTGTTGCCGTGATCAAGGTCGGTGGTTCGACCGAAGTAGAAGTAAAAGAACGCAAGGACCGCGTCGACGATGCGCTGCACGCAACCCGCGCAGCTGTTGAAGAAGGCATCGTCCCAGGCGGCGGTACTGCACTTCTCTACGCTACAAAGGCTCTCGAAGGCCTAAAGGGCATCAATGACGACCAGACACGTGGTATCGACATCATCCGTAAGGCGATTGTTGCTCCATTGCGTCAGATCGCAGCGAACGCTGGATATGACGGCGCAGTTGTTTCGGGCAATTTGTTGCGCGAAAATGACGAGACCATGGGCTTCAACGCATCAACCGATGTGTATGAAAACCTCGTGGCGTCCGGCGTTATCGACCCAACCAAGGTTGTACGTACCGCGTTGCAAGATGCGGCATCGGTTGCTGGTCTGTTGATCACCACTGAAGCAGCAATTTCAGACGCACCAGAAGACAAGGCCGGCAGCGCTGGCGGCATGCCAGGCGGCATGGGCGGCATGGGTGGCATGGGCGGTATGGACTTCTGAGTCCAAACCGTCAGCTCAAGCTGAAACAAAAACGGGCCGGAGGGGAAACCCTCCGGCCTTTTTGCTGTGCGAACTTGAGCCGTTTGGGTGCACATGCGAAAGAGAAATTTTCTTAATCCTGTCCATTCACAAAAAATGGCATTTTACATGCTGAAATATATTGAGTTTATAGCTTTTGAAATATCTGTTGTGCTGCAAAATAAGGAGCGTAAGTGCAGCCACCCCACAGCAGAGATTTCCGGTCATGCAAGATACGCATTCGGGTTCAGTTAACTCCCAATCTATTCACAAACATTCACTCGCTGCGCTCACCATTGGTGCTATTGGTGTCGTCTTCGGCGATATCGGTACCAGCCCGCTTTATGCTTTTCGCGAGGCGCTGCATCACAGCGCGCCTTTGGGCGGTATTCAAGAAGCAGCGATATTTGGCGTACTCAGTCTCGCGCTTTGGTCGCTGATACTGGTTGTTACCGTCAAATATGTCATCTTCCTGATGCGCGCCGACAATGATGGCGAGGGCGGTGTGCTGGCACTGCTTGCTTTGGCCGGACGCGGTATCGGTGGCCGAAAAGGCCTTGTTCTGGTACTCGGCGCGGTAGGCGCGGCGCTATTCTATGGCGATGCGATCATCACGCCTGCACTATCCGTGCTGTCCGCTGTGGAAGGGGCGAAAACTATCCCCGGCATTGGTGAAAATATCTCTCAGCAGACGATCATCTACATTACCTTGGTCATCATGGTTGCGCTGTTCGCCATCCAATCGCGCGGGACGGCGCTGGTGTCAAAACTGTTCGGGCCAATCTGCGTGGTCTGGTTTCTGGCCATTGGTGGTCTTGGCCTGTTGCATATATCCGACTATCCAGCCATCTTTGGTGCGCTGTCGCCGCATCATGCGGTTTCGTTTCTGGCGAACAACGGCATGGTCGGTTTGATCGTGCTGGGTTCCGTATTTTTGACGGTCACTGGAGCCGAAGCATTGACGGCAGACATGGGCCATTTCGGTCGCTTCCCGATCCGCTTGGGCTGGTTCCTCTTGGTATTCCCGGCGCTCAGCCTCAATTATTTCGGCCAGGGCGCATTTGCCATGGCGGCGCTTGAACAAGCACGTGCGGCGGGCGTTCCACTTGAGACGCAGGACTGGTTCTTCCTGATGTCACCAGACGCAGTGCGTGTCCCGATGGTCATATTGGCTGGCCTTGCGACGATTATCGCGAGCCAAGCCGTGATCACCGGCGCTTTTTCGCTGACTCAACAAGCCATCCAGCTCGGTCTGCTGCCCCGCATGCGGATTGTGCAAACGTCCCCGGGCAGTGCAGGGCAAATCTACATTCCGGCGATCAACTGGATGCTGTTATTTGGTGTCTGGCTGCTCGTCGTTCAATTCCGCAATTCGTCGGCAATGGCTTCGGCATACGGTATTGCCGTAACCGGAACGATGGTGGTGACGACATGCCTTGCATTGGTTGTCGTCCACAAGCTTTGGAAATGGAGCATGGCAAAATCCTTGCTGGTGATTTTGCCGTTTCTGGCCATCGACCTCATCTTCTTCGGCGCAAACATCTTGCGTGTGGTTGATGGTGGTTGGGTGCCGTTGGCTGTTGGCGCGTTGATCTGTCTGATTATCTGGATATGGGTCCGCGGAAAGCGGCTCATCGATACCAGGGAAAATGAAGGTGCAATGACGCTCGCGGAACTGGGCAAATCATTGGCCAAAAGCAAGGTTGCGCGCGTGGACGGCACCGCAGTGTATCTGACCGCCAATCCGCAGGGCGTGCCCGGAACGATATTGCACAATCTCAAACACAACCGCGTGTTGCACGCCCGCAATATCGTGCTGTCTATTCGCACCGCCAGCGTTCCGCATGTGGCCAATGAAGATAGGTACACCTATGTCAAAGTGGACGAGAATTTCGCACGGGTCATGTTGCATTATGGCTTTATGGAGACGCCGGATGTGCCAAATGATTTGGCGCAAGCGATCCCCGCAAAAGATGCGCCGCTGAACGTTATGTCGACGAGCTACTTCATGGGCAAAAGCGTCCTGTCCGCGTCGAAGGATGAAGGGCTTCCACTTTGGCAGGATATCATCCTGATCTTTTTGCAGCGCAACGCCTATAACCCCGCCGAGTTTTTCGGCATTCCTTCCAACAGGATTGTCGCCTTGGGCGGGCAGGTGGTCATCTAATTACGGCGCAATCGCCGAACGCATGGGGCTTTACACCCTGTTGTTCGGCGATGGGCTTATTTGGGAGGGCCGCAATATGATCGGCCGATGCGAGATTAATTTGCTTGGCCCATGTGCTGAAGCATTTCGCCCATTTTCTGGTGCAACATGTTCATACCCTTCAATGGGCGTACCATGACTTTGAAATGGGTGATGAGGCCGTCAGCGTCGCAAGTGATCATATCAACGCCGTTAATGGCAACGCCGTCGATAATGGTCTGGAACTCTAGGATTGCACTATTTTCACGGTGCCATTCGCCGACATATTTGAATTCTGCATTGCCCAAAGTATGCCCCGCTGCGGCGAGATATTTGGCGGTGATCGCCTTGCCCAGTTGGGGTTTATGGACGACGGGGCTTTCGAAGACACAGTCGTCATGCAGGATCGCGGCGATGGCATCTACATCGCGTGACAAAGCGACTGTGTGCCAGATTTCAGCGGGGTTTGGCATGTTCAATATCCCAGATCGAGGTTTACCATTGGCGCGAGCGCCGCGCCCTTGCGATAGCGCTCCAGATTTTCGAAGAAACGCGTAGCCGAACGGACAAACATCTTGTCCTGCGCGCGGCCGGACAAATGCATGGAGACATGAGCATTATCGAGCGTCCACAATATATGGTCGGCAGGAAGCGGCTCCGGCGTGGTAACGTCCAAGAACGCCGCAGCGATTTGCTTGGTCTGAAGCGCTGTTACCAACGCCTCCTGATCCACGACCGACCCACGCGCAATGTTGATGAGCGATGCGCTGGGCTTCATCGCCGCAAGCTCGGCAGCGCCAATCATGTCGTCGGTCTCTGCAGTGGCGGGCACGGCGAGGATGACCCAGTCAAAATCGCCCAATACCGCGCGCCATTGGTCTGGCGTGAGCGTGTTTGGTACTGCCGAGCGGCGAACAACCGTTACATCGACGCCAAAGGGCTTTAGACGTTCCTCAATCAGCTTCCCGATTGCGCCATAGCCAAGCAGCAATGCCTTTGATCCAAACAGTTCCACCTTACCCGGTGAGTCCAGCAGCCATTCGCGGCGTTCTTGCGCACGGACAACTTCGCGGTAATTCTTTGCCACCGTTAACATGGCCATCACGACATATTCAGCAATGGTGACGGCGTTGATACCTGCGCCATTGGTGACAACGCAGCCTTGCGCCTTCAACTGCGCCAGCGGCATGCCGTCGACGCCTGCGTAAATGCTGTTGAGCCATTTCATGTTGGCGGCGGCATTGATGACCGTGGCCATATCGCCCTTGTCATACATGTCGAACCAGCCAATCTCGGCCTGCGGCGCAAGCGTCAATGCCTCTTCCTTTGACATGAAGAAATGCGGTTCGATCCAGTCGGGCAAACGCGGTTCAATCAACGGACGCACAAGCCCCGACAGTACAAGTTTCGTTTTGGTCATGCGGCAAAAGCCTTCCAAGTGACAAAGATTAAGAACGGGATGCCGACAAGATCGGTCATAGCGATGGTTTTTAGCGCAGGCGGAGAGCCTGCAGACCAATAGAGGATCAAAAATGAGATCATACTGATGCCGACGCCAACGCTGGCAATGCGGCGGCTCGCAGGGTCAAAAGCAGCCCAGACAGCAAGCAGAAAGATAACAAGGAACAGCGCAGCGCGGTGATGCAGCAACAGAAACAAGGGGTTATCGCTAGCGACGCGGTAGAGTTGCCCAATCATCGCTGGACGGAACAGCGCCAGCGCGGGCAACACGTGGATACCCGCAAGGACGAGCCAAGCAATTTTGAGCATCATATGTCAAGCTTCCAATCCCAGCCAAGCGGGTCGCCGTCCATGACTTCAACGCCTTTGGCGATGATGTCGTCGCGGATGGCGTCGGACTTGGCAAAATCCTTTGCTGCGCGGGCCTCTTTGCGGGCGGCGAGGGCGCTTTCAATTTCGTCTTCGGTGATGATGGCGGTTTTTGGCCGGGTACGCAGGTCGGTGCGCGAGAGAGCCATAAGGTTGATACCCAGCACAGCGTCCATCTCTGCAATGGCAGCTAGTTGCTGAGCGACATCGACCTTTTTTAGGCCGATGAGGGCTTCCAGCGACGTGAGCGCGATGGCAGTGTTGAGGTCGTCATCCACTGCCGCACCAAAGTCACGTAGCGTCGCCGCAATAGCCGGAGCAACGTCACCCTGAACGTCAGTCGCAGGAGGTGAAACAAGTTCAGTATGACGGGCCGTGAGGGCAGTTACGCTCATCACCATCCGCTTCAACCGCACCAATGCCGCTTGCAACCCCTCCCAGCTAAACTCCAGCTCGCTCCGGTAATGCGCTTGCAGGCACATCAAGCGGTAGGCGAGGGGGTGGAAGCCTTTGTCGATCAGCAATTGCACGCGCAGAAATTCGCCCGATGATTTACTCATCTTGCCGCTGCGTTCGATCAGGAAATTGTTGTGCATCCAGAAATGCGCACCGCTGTGGTCGCTGCCGCAGCGCGCCTGATTTTGCGCGATTTCATTGGGGTGATGGATCTCGCGATGGTCAATGCCGCCGGTGTGGATGTCGAACGGCAAGCCAAGCAACGCCTCTGACATCACCGAGCATTCGAGATGCCAGCCAGGCGCGCCTTTGCCCCATGGACTGTCCCATTCCATCTGCCGTGTTTCAACCTTTGGCGTCTTGCGCCATATCGCAAAGTCGGCTGCGTTGCGTTTACCATCGACCTGTTCAATACGGCCCTCTCCATCTTCGGTCTTGGCGCGGGCCAGCGCGCCGTAATGGGCGACGGTTGATGTGTCGAAATACAGGCCGCTGTCGAGTTCGTAACAATGCTTGTCGGCGATGCTAGTGGCATAGGCAATCATTGCAGGTACATAATCCGTTGCAATCGACCAATGGGCAGGCTGACGGATGTTCAGCGTCTTGATATCGGCCCAATAGGCCTCGGTATAATGGCGCGCAATATCCCAGATGGATTGCGCCTTTTCGGCCGCCATCTTCTCCATCTTGTCTTCGCCGGCAT
This sequence comes from uncultured Sphingomonadales bacterium, assembly GCA_937881525.1. Classification (GTDB taxonomy): domain Bacteria; phylum Pseudomonadota; class Alphaproteobacteria; order Sphingomonadales; family Sphingomonadaceae; genus Sphingorhabdus_B. The sequence goes on from CALGEE010000250.1 coordinate 16,207, forward strand.
CGGCATCGTCGGTCAGATGGCCGACATCGGTAATGTTAATGACATGGGTGAGCTTATAGCCCTTATACGACAGCACCCGTCCCAACGTGTCGGCAAAGACATACGCGCGCATATTGCCGATATGCGGATAATTATAAACAGTCGGCCCGCAGGTATACACCCGCGCTTCACCCGCATGCACAGGGCTGAAGGTTTCCAGTTGCCGGGTCAGGCTGTTGAAGAGTTTAAGCTCGGACATAGATTGGCGATGCTGGAATTGCGGGCGGAGGTCAAGTCACCGCGGGGTGAACATGTCCAAGGCTACGCCGTAAATACCGTTCGGCCTACATATTGTCGAGATTACACGCGCGTTCGGCCAATATCGGGCGCAGCGCGCGATAGGCAGCAGGCGTCTTGTTCAGCGGGATCGTGGGGTAAAGATGGTGAACGATGTGATATTGCATGCCCGATGATCAGATATTGCCCAACCTGCTTTTGAAGGCTCTTGTATCCTTATATCGTCCTTTTCCATCGGCGGGGTGATGCGGCGCCCAGCTGAGGTAGAATGAAATATAGGTCAGCGCCACATGGCGCGGCAGCCACCACAGCAAGGCCGCTTCTATGGCATAACCGCTCAATGCCAATGCGGCAAGGATGCCAAAGAACAGGGTTTTGCTAATAATCGCATCATTCAGCGCGGCTTTAGCTGCCGGGCTGCCCCATCGCTGCAATATCTCACCGTACCGGTTAAATCCGCCAGTTGCCCTTGGTTGGCGATTGACGACCGTTTTCCAAAGTGCGTGCAATGGGCCCGTTGCGTGGGTTGAATAGTCGGGATCCAGAAGCGGATCATTGGCGTGCTTATGATGTTCCATATGCGTGATCCGCGCTGTGCGCAGCGGCAGGGTTAACGGGATTAAAGACCAGTGCCCTACAAGCTCGTTAAACCATTCCAGCTTCGATCCCTTTGGCGCGATGATATAATGCTGCGCATCATGCGACGGCAGATAGCTCATCGTGATATTGATCGAGGCGATGATGAACCCGAGCCATAATGGCATCACGCCGGTAAAAATGAGTGGCCATAATGCCAGCCATATGGCTGTATTGGTTATGCCCCAAAACACCATGAACCAAGGGATGCCTCCGGTAAACTGGTTGGCAATTGCCTTTTCCCGGGCCCGAAGGCTTTGGCTGGTCATATCCATTTGCCCCGATACGTCGCAACCAAGCCCAGAATAGCCCCGATGATCAGGCCGAATACCAGCGGCGATAACGCAAAAGGTGCCTGCAATTCGAGCTTGAGCATCACCTGCGCAACCAAGGGCGCAAGGAACGCGATGCCAAAGAAAAACGGGCCGAAGAAAAAGAGAGATTTAACGAAGGACATTGCGTTCAATTAATCAGCTTATCCAAGGAGCGTAAACGTTTCAAAACCCGTCCCAGCGGATCGCTTGATCAACTTCCACACGCGGCACGGTAAAATTGTTCACCGCTGCGTCTGCATCACGATAGCCAATCGCCATACCACAGAAGAAAATATGCGCATCATCGATATTCAGCAGTTCGCGCATCGTCGTGCCGTACATGGCCCAAATTTCCTGCGCGCAACTGTCGAGGCCTTCTTCGCGCAACAATAGCATAACGGTTTGCAGCCACATGCCCATGTCCGACCATTGCGGCGGGCCCATATATTTGCGGGTATATGTAAATAATTGTGCCGGTGCCCCGAAACTGTCCCAGTTTTTCCCCATCTGCGCGATGCGGCCAGCGCCGTCTTCACGTGCTAGCCCAAGCGCATCGAACATCGCCTTGCCCACACCGCGGCGCTGCTCTTCGTATCGGCCCTCAAGGCCTTTGGGGTAGATGTCATATTCATGGCCATCACCCATCGGGGCAGTGGCGGCCTTCGCCTTAATCTTAGTGGTCAGGTCAGCCAGCGGCGCACCTGTGAGGATGACGGCGTTCCACGGCTGCGTATTGCCGCCCGATGGTGACCGCTGCGCCTTGGCCATAACGCGCCCGAGGGTGGCTTGGTCAACCGGCTTATCCAGAAATTGCCGGACAGAGCGCCGTGAGGCAACGGCTTCGGTAACGTTCATGTATAATCCCCACAAATTTAATCGGCTGATTAACGCATATTATGTGGGGAGTGAAAGGCAAGCCTATTCCTCGTCAAACAATCCTGCAAGTTGCTCAATCATCGTTCCGCCAAGCTGTTCGACGTCCATGATCGTCACTGCGCGTTTATAATAACGCGTCACGTCATGGCCGATGCCGATAGCGACGAGTTGAACAGGGGAGCGCGTTTCGATCATTTCGATGACCTTGCGCAAATGCTGTTCGAGATAACCGCCATGGTTGACCGACAATGTGCTGTCGTCCACGGGCGCGCCGTCGGAAATCACCATCAATATGCGGCGGTCTTCCGCGCGCGCGATCAGGCGGTTATGCGCCCAAAGCAGCGCCTCTCCATCGATGTTTTCCTTCAGCAACCCTTCGCGCATCATCAGGCCAAGATTACGCTTGGCATGACGCCACGGCTCGTCGGCCTTTTTGTAGATGATATGGCGCAGGTCATTCAGGCGGCCGGGCATAGGCTGGCGTCCAGCGGCAAGCCAATCTTCACGTGCCTGCCCACCCTTCCACGCACGGGTGGTAAAGCCCAATATTTCCGTTTTTACCCCGCAACGCTCCAGGGTGCGCGCCATGATATCGGCGCTGATCGCGGCAATGCTGATCGGGCGTCCGCGCATGGACCCGCTGTTGTCGATTAACAACGTCACAACCGTATCGCGAAATTGGGTCTCGCGTTCGATTTTGTAGGACAGTGAGCTGCCCGGTGACACAATCACGCGGGCAAGGCGCGCGGCGTCAAGCATGCCTTCTTCTTGGTCAAAATCCCAACTGCGGTTTTGCTGCGCCATTAGACGGCGTTGCAAGCGGTTGGCAAGCTTTGTCACGACCGATTGCAGATTCGACAATTGCTGGTCGAGATAGGCGCGCAGGCGGTTGAGTTCTTCTTCGTCGGCCAGTTCGATCGCGGTGATCGTCTCGTCATATTTGGTCGACCAGATTTTGTAATCGCTTTGTGGCAGATGGTCCCAATTGCGGCGCTGCGGGGTGACGGGCTGCATGCCGTCATCGCCCATTTCGCCATCGGCGCCATCTTGGTCGTCCATGTCTTCGCCGTCATAATCGGCTTCGGTCTCTTCGCCTTCGCCCTGCTGCGGCTCGGCGCGGGCTTCGGCTTGGCCAGATTCGCCTTCGCCCTCGTCTTCGCTGTCGCCGTCTTGGTCTTGGCTGTCCTCGGCATCGTCCCCACCTTTGTCGGCGTCTGACGGGTCAATATCGCCCTCGGTGAGGTTTAGATGCTCCAACATCGATTGCGTCAGCGCGGCAAAGGCCCGTTGATCATCCAATGCAAGCGCAAGTGCATCAAGGTCGCTGCCGGCATTTTCCTCAATCCAACCACGCAGCATGTCGACCCCCGCGGCTGCACCAGCGGGGACGGGGGCGCCGGTCAGGCGCTCGCGCACGATCAATGACAACGCTGTGGAGATAGGCACTTCGTCTGCGGCCTGGGCGCGGCTGATGGGGTCAGTGCGCAGTTTAAGCTCAAGCGCATGGCCAAGGTTTGCCGCGATCCCCGCCATGTTGCGCGAGCCCAGCGCCTCGACCCGCGCGTTTTCCGCGGCGTCAAAGGCCGCGCCAGCGATCACTTCGGACGGTCGCAAGGCAGCATGGCGCGCAGCATCATGATGTTTCAGCTTCAGTGCAAAGCTGTCGGCAAATCCCCGTGCTTCGGCCACCTGATCGGGGGGAAGCAAGCGACCCGGCATTGGAACCTTGAAATTTTTGCCAGCCTGGCTTGGCGCATCGGCTGTGAAGGCCAATTCGACCTCAGGCTCATGCGCAAGTGCGCGGGCCGTGCCCGTCAGAACCTGCTTAAACTGCTCAAGGGGGGATTCATGCGACATTAGTCAGGCAGTCTTTTGCACGCGGCGGCGGAAATTAGGCAAGTGGCTGGTAACCATGAAATAGTCCCTGCCTGCAACCGCTGCGCTATCGCTCTGCGCAGGTTTATAGCGCGGGTTTTGCGCGAGCGTGCTGTGTGGGATGTCGCCATATTCGACAGCCGCGGTGCCGCTCGCGAAAAGCAGGGACAAAAGCAAGAGAGGCTTTTACGCATCATTACCCTTTAGGATTGGCCGCCCGCCAGGCCTTTACCGCGTTCAAGGCGCCAGATACATGGCCCTTTACGCCAAGGTCGGAATAAGCAAACAGCACTTTACCATCGGGCGCAATGACATAGGTCGTGCGGTTCGTGATGCCGGCCATAGGCAAGCTGACCTTGTAATCTTTGATCATTGGCTTGGTCGCGATGCCAACGGCGAATTTGTTGCGGCAGGCTTCAACCGAAAAACGCTTCAGCGTGTCGATATTGTCTGCTGACATGCCCACAAGCGATGCGCCATACGCGGCAAAGTCGTCCGCAGCTTCAGAAAATTCATGCGCCTCAACGGTGCAGCCCGACGTGAATGCCTTTGGATAGAAATATAGCACAACCGGGCCGCGCTTCAGCGCCTTGTTTAGGTTAAAGGTGTCAGCCTTACCAGCCAGAACGGCTTGCGTGGTGAAGTCGGTTGCCCGTGTTCCAGCCTTTAGCGCGGCAAATGCCGGCGAGGTGGAGAGCAGAAGCGCGAGTGCCAGTGCGATGCGTTGCATAAAGCGTCCTTTCAACTTGGAACGGCGAGATAGCCGTTAGTTACTTTGATTTGCCAACAACGCTTTCAGGCAGGTCTTGCCCAAAAACGCGCTGATAATATTCGGCGACCAAGGCGCGTTCTGCATCGTCACATTTGTTCAGAAACGACAAGCGGAACGCAAGGCCGACATTTTTGAAGATCGCGGTGTTTTGTGCCCAAGTGATAACTGTACGCGGGCTCATCACGGTCGAAATATCACCATTGATGAAGCCCTGACGCGTCATCTCGGCGACCTTCACCATGTTTGTGACCGTAACGGCGTCTGTACCAGATGCCTTGGCCAAAACGATTTCGCTTTCGACCTGCGCAGGCAGATAGTTCAAGCCAACAACGATGTTCCAACGGTCCATCTGGCCTTGGTTAATCGCTTGCGTGCCGTGATACAGACCGCTGGTGTCACCCAGTCCAACGGTGTTGGCCGTGGCAAAGAGGCGGAAATAGGGATTAGGCTGAATGACGCGGTTTTGGTCGAGCAGCGTCAGCTTGCCTTCGGTTTCCAGCACGCGCTGGATCACGAACATCACATCGGGGCGGCCAGCATCATATTCGTCGAACACCAATGCGGTTGGCGTCTGCAGCGCCCAAGGCAATAGACCTTCGCGGAACTCGGTCACTTGCTGGCCATCGCGTAAGACAATGGCGTCACGCCCGATAAGGTCGATACGGCTGATATGCGCATCAAGGTTGATGCGGATGCATGGCCATTTCAGGCGCGCGGCAACCTGTTCGATATGCGTCGACTTTCCGGTGCCGTGACAACCCTGAACCATCACACGGCGGTTAAAGGCAAAACCAGCAAGGATCGCCAATGTAGTGTCAGGGTCAAAGACGTAGCTGTCGTCGGTGTCCGGAACCCGTTCGTCGGCGATCGAGAAAGCGGGGCATTCCATATCAACATCGATCCCGAACACTTCACGCACGCTGACCATTTTGTCAGGTGCAGCGAGGATCGTCGTATCGCGGCTGTCGGCTTGGATATTTGGAATGTCGGTCATGTCGTCTCTTCTCGGTTCAGTTTTGATGTCCCTGTGCCGTTCGTGGGGAATAAGCCGGACGCGAACGGGAAGGAGAGGTTGTTCGTTACGCGAACGCTATCTGCCTTTTTAAATGCGTATAAGCAGCAATCACGTCTTGCAAAGCCTTTTCATGAGACCTGTTGCCGCCATTTTTGTCCGGATGATAGGCGCGCACCTTTGCGGAATATGCGCTGCGCAATGCCCGCCGGTCGGCATCCTCCCCAAGCCCTAGCGTCTTTAACGCCTTACGGTCCTCAGGCGACAGAAAATGGCCATCTGCGCGTTCCTGTGGCATGCGCGCACGGAACCGCGTGGAAATGGCATCCAGCGGGTCTTTAAAGTCCGCCCATTTGGGCGGCGAATCAACATTGCCGTTCGCGCGAAAGGCGCGCGCTTCGCTTGGCCAGGCATTTATGGGGCTTTGCGCCATGGAAATCTCGTCTGCCGTCATGCCAGCAAACCAGTTGTAACCGGCGTTAAACGCGCGGACATGGTCAAGGCAGAGATGCTGATAGTCGCCAGGACCATTGGCCGATGCTGCTTGACCGAGCGGATCGGGCGCGCGAAACTCACCCGCTTCGTAGCAGCGCGGATAGGCGCATTGCCGCCCGCCCCCTTGAATGCGGCCATGGAATCGGTCAGTGGAACGGTCGGCGGCCATGATTTTCCTTGGCGAAAAACCTGCCATATGGGAAGAGCAGCGGATGAAAAAAGGTCCTGCACACATAGAAATGGAAATGTTGCTTGAAGCAGCATTCGCACCAAGCCGCCTTGCCGTTGTTAACGACAGTGCAAAACATCACGGCCACAGCGGCGATGATGGGTCTGGCGAATCCCACTTTACGATTGAGATCGAAAGCGCTGCATTTACAGGCGTATCTCGCCTGACGCGGCAGCGTATGGTGAACAAGGCGCTGGGCGATATTCCTGGAACGCGGGTTCATGCGTTGGCAATCAAAGCTATTGCGCCGGGCGAAGTTTAGCTATTCCACAGGCCCAGACAATGGATCCAAAGCGGAGACGAACCTATGACTAAGCTGACCTATGCTATTTTGCTCGCTGCAATCTGTGCGCCATCAGCTTATGCCGCCGAAAAGCAAGCTGCCGGTCCGAAAGTGTATTCCGATAGTGTAGCATGCCGATCCATAATCGATGGGGTCGCAAGGCTTCAATGCTTTGACGCCGCGACACAGGCGCTGGAAACTGCAACCGCAAATAAGCAGGTTGTGATGTTGGACCAAGGAGAAGTGCAAAAGACGAAAAAGTCACTGTTTGGGTTCGCTTTACCCAACATTCCGTTCTTCGGCGAAAGCGCGGAGGAACAGGCAAATGAATTTAAAGAAATTGAGCGGGAGTTGGCCAATGTTCAGGCCCTGCCTTATGGAAAATACCAGTTTACTGTCGAAGACTCAGGGACTTGGCAGACAACGCAGGGAACCTCGACATTCCTTAAAAACGGCAAAAAGTTCAAAATCAAACGGGCCGCTTTGGGTAGCTTCATGCTTGTGACGAACGGCACGGGCATCCGCGTGAAACGGGTGAATTGAAACACCAGCGCTTTTTTAGGGCAGAATGATATGATTGAGCTTTCCCCGCATCGACTGTCGTTGTCGACGGGCATCAATATGGATGCGTTTACCGCTGGAAACCCCGCACATCCCGCGATCATATTTTTACATGGCTTTCCCGAATCACACCGCACTTGGCGGCACCAGATGGCACATTTTGCGGACCGCTTTTATTGCATCGCGCCCGACCAACGCGGCTATAGGGGTACATCAAAGCCTAAAGAGGTGGAGGCGTATACAGCCGACAAGTTGACCGCCGATATCTTCGCATTGGCCGATGCGCTTAATGTGCAGCAATTTGTGATAGCGGGGCATGACTGGGGTGGCGCAATTGCATGGAGCGTTGCGTTAAATGGTCAACCCGATGCCCCCAACCCTGCATGGGCAGGCCGTGTACGGCGCGCCGTCATTGCCAACGCGCCGCATCCATATCTTTTTCAACGCCTGTTGATTACCGATATGAATCAGCGGGCATCCAGCCAATATATGATTGATTTTCGCGATACAGCGAATGATGCCCTTGTGCAGGATCAGGGGCTAACCGGTTTAATGCTCAAGACCGTTAAATGGGATAAGCCGAGCGCGATGGAACCTGAGGAACGCACTGCGTTGCTTGCGGATTGGGCGGATCGCGATGCCTGTTTCGGCATGCTCAACTGGTACCGCGCCTCTGCGCTATATGTGCCAACGATGGATGAAGATGCCGAAATCCCGGCCTTTGCCGCTGGTGCGTTTCCGCAGCTGATGATCCCGACCTTAGTCGTCTGGGCTATGGACGACCTCGCTTTGCCGCCAAGTAACATCGATGGCATCGAAGAATTGGTTCCCGACGTGACAATCGCTCCGGTCGAGAATTGCGGACATTTTGTCATTTGGGAACGACCCGATGCGGTGAACGCGGCGATGGAGCAATTCTTTCGCTAATCGTGGAGTGTATAGGATACGCGTGTGCTGATGCTAAAATCACATCGCCCCATAGGCACTGCGATATTGCCCTTTCCGCCCGCGCGCCCTAAAGCGCGGCCATTGTGATTGAACCAATCATCTTTGCAATCCCCAAGGGACGGATCCTGGACGAAGCTTTGCCGTTGATGCAAGCGGCGGGCATAGAGCCTGAAGCCGCGTTTTTTGACGAGGCTAGCCGCGCGCTTCTGTTTGCGACCGATGACCCTGCGGTCAGCATTATTCGCGTGCGCGCATTCGACGTGGCGACCTTTGTGGCCCACGGTGCGGCGCATATTGGTATCGTCGGCTCCGACGTTATCGACGAATTTGACTATTCTGAGCTGTATGCGCCCGTTGACCTTGGCATTGGCCGCTGCCGTATCTCGGTTGCGATGCCGCAGGGCGCACCGGACGATGTAAATGGCGGGCATATCCGCGTCGCCACCAAATATCCCGCTACAACGAGCCGTTATTATCATGCGCGCGGAATTCAGGCCGAATGTGTGAAGTTGAACGGTGCGATGGAACTTGCGCCTTCGCTCGGGCTTTCGGGCCGTATTGTGGACTTGGTGTCTTCGGGCAAGACGCTGGCCGAAAACGGGCTCGTCGAAACTGCGATCATTTCCCAAGTGTCCGCGCGGCTTATTGTAAATCGTGCGGCGTATAAGATGATGAGTGGGACTGTTCCGGCCATGGTGCAACGCTTTCGAGAGCTGACGGGATCACGTGCAGCGGCTTAATGCATCCGACACCGGTTTTTCCGAAGCATTTGACGCGCTGGTAAATGGCCGGCGTGAGGCGGATGCCGACGTATCGAGAGATGTCGTGCAGACTATTCGCGATGTGCGGGCGTACGGAGACGCAACGCTGGTGGAAATGACTCAGCGCTTTGACGGGTTCGACCTGAACAGCGCTGGATGGCAGATTGATGCGGCTCAGTGCAAGGCGGCTTATGAAGGGCTGGATGCAGACTTGCGCGATGCGTTGACGCTCGCAGCGAGACGTATTGAGGCCTATCATCAGGCGCAACTGCCCGAAAATCGGGACTATCGCGACAGTGACAATGTCCGGCTGGGCGCGCGCTGGTCCGCGGTTGATGCGGCTGGGGTCTATGTGCCCGGCGGCCGTGCTGCCTATCCTTCCTCGGTGTTGATGAACATTATTCCGGCCAAGGTGGCAGGTGTCGCGCGTATTGTTATGGTTACCCCAACCCCGGGCGGGGAGACCAACCAGACCGTTATGGCTGCCGCGCATTTGGCGGGCGTTGATGAAATCTGGCGCGTGGGCGGGGCGCAAGCGATTGCGGCGCTGGCGTATGGAACGGAGCACATTCGGCCGGTCGATGTCATCACTGGTCCCGGCAATGCCTGGGTCGCGGAAGCCAAGCGTCAGCTTTATGGTGTTGTCGGCATCGACATGGTGGCGGGACCTTCCGAAATTGTCGTGGTTGCTGATGCCCAAAATGACCCCGATTGGATTGCCGCCGACTTGCTTAGTCAGGCCGAGCATGACCCCACAAGCCAGTCGATCCTGTTCACGGACAATGCCGATTTTGCAGATCAAGTTTCAGCCGCAGTTGATGTGCAGCTTACGGCGCTTTCAACGGGCGTGGTTGCGCGGGCCAGTTGGACTGATTTCGGCGCGATTATCGTGGTTGATGATCTGGAAGGCGCAATGCCTCTGGTTAATCGGCTTGCGGCCGAGCATCTTGAACTGGCTGTGGACGATGACCGCGCAGAACGGTTGTTTGACCTTGTCCGCCATGCAGGGTCGGTTTTCCTGGGCCGTATGACGCCCGAGGCGATTGGCGATTATGTCGCCGGACCAAATCATGTATTGCCCACCGGTCGGCGCGCGCGCTTTGCGTCCGGTCTATCCGTGCTCGACTTCATGAAGCGTACCAGTTTCATTGCGCTCGACAGAAACGCCATCAATGTTATCGGCCCAGCAGCAGCAACGCTGGCTGATGCCGAAGGTTTACCCGCCCATGCGGCGAGTGTCAGGAAAAGATTATGAGTGCGCATAACGCCAGTGCGAAATCCAAATCCCGTTCGGCTGCGCGTCTTGCGTCTGTGCAGGCGTTGTATCAAATGGATATGGAAGACATCGGCATTGCCCGTCTGTTGAACGAATTCCACTCGCACCGGCTGGGGCAGGAAATCGAAGACGCGCAATATGCGGATGCCGACCCCGACTTTTTTGATGACGTTGTGTCGGGGGTTGATGCCCGTCGCGCCGAAATCGATGTGCTGGTTGATGGCAAACTTGGCGAAAAATGGAAGATGAATCGTCTGGACAAGACGATGTTGCAGCTTCTGCGCTGTGGCACCTATGAATTGATCGCGCGGCCCGATGTGCCAACGGCGACGGTCATCGATGAATATCTGGATGTCGCCCATGCGTTTTTTGACAAGAAGGACGCCAAGTTCGTGAATGGCTTGTTGGATGCGGTTGCGAAGGACGTACGCCCCCGCTGAGCGCCTTTTTCCAATAAAGGTTCTGATTGCCCATGCGATACGTTAACGTGGTGTTATGACCACCG
>CALGEE010000251.1 GCA_937881525.1 uncultured Sphingomonadales bacterium
ATAGGTGGTCTCCGATCGCAGCAGGCCCAATGCCTGCTGCCACCACCCAGAGCCCCCCGGTTAGAGCCGGCAGGGCAAGCCGCGTCGATTAGTGCCGAAGCGCAATGTGTTGTTGCTCGTATTTAGAACGCAGTCCAGTCGAGTTTACATTAAAAGTGGATGCCCGAGACTGTGAAGGTTAGGTGTATGCAGTGCCCGTCGTTAACCCCCCGGCTAAATCAGGCCGCTCGTGCCAATGGCAGCTTTGCGCCCAATATCGGTCGTACCGGCGCCATTGCTGCAATAACAAAAGCAGACGCAATTTTAGATAAGAGCCCATGACCGAAAGTGGGCGGAGTCCGGACAGGCAACTATTATGACTCCTGATGTCAAAAGCGGCCGTGCAATCGGAAGGCAAATAGGTTCCGTTGCCAATATGCTTCGTTGGCACGCGTTGTGTCTTGGCGGTGCCGCGAAGCATCTGCTGCTTCGTCCTTCTAAACCTCAGAACCGACCCGGATCGGAATCTTCAAATACTTGACGCCATTGGCCTCAGCCTCTGGAAAGCGCCCTGCGCGCACATTGACCTGAATTGCGGGCAGCAAGAGTTTCGGCACTGCGAGCGTTGCATCTCGGGCTTCGCGCATCGCTACGAACTCATCCTCGGTGATACCGTCATGGACATGGACGCTCGCTCGACGCTGTTCACTAACGCTAGTTTCCCATCGGTAATCGTCTCGGCCCGGCGCTTTGTAATCGTGGCAGAGAAATAGCCGTGTCTCTTCCGGCAGGCTCAACACCCGACGGATCGAGCGATAGAGCTGACGCGCATCGCCGCCGGGAAAGTCGGCACGGGCGGTGCCGTAATCGGGCATAAAGAGCGTATCGCCGACAAAGGCGGCGTCACCGATCAGATAGGCGACGTCGGCAGGAGTATGGCCGGGAACGTGCATCACTTCGACATCGAGCGTGCCGATTTTGAAACGCTCGCCATCAGCGAACAGCCGGTCGAAATCGGACCCGTCGGTCTTCAAGTCGTCGAGCGCGAAGACTGGACGGAAGATCTTCTGCACGTCGCGGATGTGCTCGCCAATGCCGATTGCGGCTCCGGTTTTTGCCTTGATGTAAGGCGCGGCGGAGAGATGGTCGGCATGGGCGTGCGTTTCCAGCACCATGGCGATCCGCCAACCGCGCTCGGCTGCAGTTGCGACGATCCGGTCGGCGGAGCGCACATCGGCATTGCCGCTTGCAAGGTCAAAGTCCAGCACCGGATCGATTACGGCAGCTTCCCCGGAAACGGGATCGGCAACCAGATAGCTGATCGTGTTGGTAGGTTCGTCGAAGAATGCTTCAATCACGTGTTGTTGCGACATGCTGAACTCCTTTGCTTCTTGACTACATATTAGCTATGACTAAATAAGCAAGCTCTAATGGAGAATCGATCATGCTAAAGCCCCCGATGGACCTCGCCACCTTCGAAACGAAGGCGGAAGGCGTTGCTGGTCTGCTCAAGGCAATGGGCAATGGGCGTCGCCTGATGCTGCTGTGCAAACTTGTTGAACATGGCGAGATGACCGCGGGCGATCTCGCTCGCGAGGTGTCACTGTCGCAATCGGCTTGTTCGCAACATCTCGGAAAAATGCGCGATGAGGGCCTCGTGGCCTTCCGCCGCGAAAGCCAGACGCTCTGGTATAGGATCACCGATCCGCGAACTGAAGCGCTGATGGCCAGCCTCTATCAACTCTACTGCAAGGACTAAAAATCATGACAATCGTCACAATAACACCCGCCAGAGCTCGGAAATTGATCGACGCCGGGGCGACTTTGATCGATATCCGCGAACCGGACGAACATGCCCGCGAGCAGATCCCCGGTGCAGTCAACGTGCCGGTGTCGCGGCTCTGCGAACTGCCTGCCGGGCCGGTCGTGTTTCATTGCAAATCCGGGATGCGGACCACCGCCAATACAGCAGGGCTCATAAACGCCGCCGATGGCGCTCCTAGCCACATTATGGAAGGCGGGATTGATGCTTGGCGGGCGGCCGGATTGCCCACGCGGGTCGATGCTGCCCAACCGCTCGAAATCATGCGGCAGGTGCAGATCGCCGCTGGTAGCCTAATCTTAATTGGCGTTGTGCTGGGCTTTCTCGTGGCTCCAGCGTTCTTCGGGGTGTCGGCATTTGTCGGCGCTGGTCTGACGATGGCGGGCGCAACCGGGTGGTGCGGCATGGCAAGATTGCTGCGGATCATGCCGTGGAACCGGTCGGCTTTCGCGGCCTGACCCAGTCATGACACTATCCGAAATTCTTCTCGCGCTCGTATCAGGCGGCCTGATTGGCATCGTCCTCGGGCTGGTGGGTGGCGGTGGGTCGATCTTGGCGGTGCCATTGCTCGTCTATGTCGTCGGCGTGCAATCACCCCATGCAGCAATCGGGACCGCCGCCGTAGCCGTGGCGATGAATGCGCTGGTCGGACTTTCGGGACATGCCCGTGCAGGCCGGGTCAAGTGGCGCTGCGCCGGCGTCTTCGCGATTGCCGGCGTAATTGGCGCGGCTGTCGGCGCAGAGATGGGCAAGGCATTCGACGGCCAGCGCTTGCTGATGCTGTTCGGCCTGCTGATGATCGGCATCGGCCTGTCGATGTTCCGGAAACGCCGCGCCGCGGATGATCCTGATGTGCGCCTGACGCGGGAGAGCGCGGCCATCCTGCTCCCGAGACTGGTGCCAGCCGGACTTGGCGTCGGGCTTGCTGCTGGCTTTTTTGGCATCGGCGGCGGCTTCCTGATAGTGCCAGCGCTGATCGCAGCTACAGCCATGCCAATCTCGATTGCCGTTGGCACATCGCTGGTCGTGGTTGCTGCGCTGGGCCTGACTACTGCGGCGTCCTATGCTTTGTCTGGCTATGTCGATTGGACAATTGTTGCCATACTCATCATC
>CALGEE010000252.1 GCA_937881525.1 uncultured Sphingomonadales bacterium
CGGCGATGCGATCAATCCATGTGAGCCACGTTCGTGATGAGGACGAGAAATGTCCAGTCCATGGGCTCCAGAAAACTCATTGGTCGGTCTCCCCGAACTTCAGGCCATGCGTTGCAATTGGGAACCAAGCGGGGAATGTATCAAGAAGATCGGCAAGGTCGGACAGAACGCTTTTCTCACCCGACATGGACACATCGATGCCAGCAATCCCGTCTACACCAATCTGCCCAAGCGCAAACTCGCTGAGCATAAGACGGGGCAGACGGATCGTCAGATCGGCGCTTGGATCCAGCCCGTTTCGATTGTTCAAGACCGCGTTGGAAAGTTCTGTGTGGCATGCTTCACTCGTGCCGGAAATCTGCCAGTTTATGACAAAGGCGCGATCCGCCGCTTTAGAGCCATTGAGCCGAATGCTGAGTGAATTCATCAAAAGAAGCGGGCTCATCCCCTTGAGGACATCGCGCAGAACCCGGTGGTTCTTTTCGCCGTGTGGCAGGCCAAAGCGCAATTCGTTTGCGGCCGAGAGATAAGCATTTCGCCAGGTTGGGTTCTCGGCACCATACCCCATCTGGGTATGTGCGGCGGCAGCCAGCTGTCGGGCCTTCATATTGTCAGGTTCAGCCCAGATCACATGATCCAGAATATGGACAACCCAACGGTAATCACTAGCTTCAAAATCTACTTTGGCCCGCTCAAGAACTGCGTCTACACCACCCATATAGTCAAGTGTTCGCCGTGCAAGTTCGCGTGGCGGCAAAGCATCTAACGTTGCCGGATTTCCATCATACCAACCCAGATAATAATCATAGATGCCGCGTACATTGTGTTTTAGCGATCCGTAGTACCCACGTAGATGCCACAGCCGTGCCAGAGAGGGTGGGAATTTGATTTCGTTGGCTATCTCGGATGGAACGAACCCGTGGCTCATCATGCGTAGGGTCTGATCATGCATAAACTTGATGCCGTCGCGTTGCTCACCAAGGAATTTTTTGATGTTTTCTTTGCCGAAAACGGGCCAGTTATGGCCGCTGACCAAGTATTCAGTGTTCTCAAACTGCAATGATCTGGCCACACTGTCCGCCCATTGCATAGCATCACGGGGGAAAGCTCCGCGGATAGTATAAACATTATGGAGGCACATGTAGCAGTTGTCGGCGCAATGCAGCAATTTGTGCTGTGGGAAATTGCAATGCATACCGGTGGGGGACTCGCCAGGGGCGAACATGAACTCGATCTCCACCCCATCGATGGTCATTTTGCCACCCTCTTTGCCAATGACATGGGTGGGTTCGATGTAGGTGACCTCACCACCTTCGATCATCTGACCCAGGCCGGTATCGACGATGCCTGTGGTGCTGACCTCAAGGTTTTCGCCATACATGTAGTCGTTACGCGAGGGCATGCCCTCTGCGGCCATGCCTTGCTCCTTGAGGACCCATTCAGTAAACCCGTCCGAAGCCACAACCACACAGCGTCCCTCGGCGACATCCTCATCCGTGATCATACCTTTGACACCGCCGAAATGATCCGAATGGGTGTGAGAATAAATCATACCGACAATGGGTCGTTCCCCGACATGGTCATATAGCAACTTTAGCGCATATCGTGCTGTTTCCACTGTTGTCAGTGGATCGATGCAGATATAGCCTGCAACCGTCTCAATAAACGTCGCGTTGGCCAGCGATTCTCCACGCACTTGCCAAACCCCGTCACATACCTTGAACAGCCCGCGAAAATTGTTTAGCAGCGCGTGCCGCCATAGGCTGGGGTGTACGGTTTCTGGGGCGTCGCCCTTCAAGAAGGCCTCGAATTGTTCATGATGCCATACGATGTTGCCATCTTGATCGCGGATATCTGGATCATTCGGACGGTGAACCAACCCGCGCGATGCAAAGTCAAAATCCTGCCGGTCTTGCCAATTGAAAACCGGATCGCAACACGCAGCATGGTGGGCATTTGCAGTATGAGGGGAAACGTCATCGGGGTTTCGCATTCTTGCGGGCTCCTGTTCTGATCAATCTTGATAAGGCAACATCAATTAGTTGTGTCTGAAGTTACTTTGTTTAAGGTTAGCCGAATATATTATAGTCCAGTAACGTGTTTTTCGACGTCAGGTAAAAGGTTTAGTTATGGCTAGCTTGCGCAATCATATCCCTGCTATGGGTCAGCTTGTCGCCTTTGAGGCCTCTGCCCGGCTCGGCAACTTCACCCATGCCGCAGCAGAGCTTTGCGTGTCGCAGGCTGCCGTCAGCCGTCAGGTTCGAGAATTAGAGGCTCGGCTCGGGGTTCAACTGTTTACGCGCCATCGTTACGATGTTTGCCTTACAGATGCCGGCCGCCAATTTGAGGCCGCCGTGCGGCCTTCACTGTGGCGTCTTGCAGACGCAGTTCAGGACGTTGGTGAGTATGGCACGAACGGCAGCTCGTTGACCATCTACTCCGATCTGAGCATCGATGTCAGTTATCTGCTGCCTCGCCTGCGAGAGTTTCTGGCTCCGCATCCAGATGTACAGCTGAACCTGATTTCATCGGGTGTCCCGATCGAACAGACAACGGCGCGTTTTCATGTGGGATTTCAGATAGGGCCAGTGCAATCAGATAAGTTTGACACTGTTGCCTTGTCCGATGGCACTATCTTTGCAGTTTGCAGCCCGGATTTTCTTGTCCACAACCCCGATGCCGTCACACCCCAAAGCATGGCGAAAATGCCACTACTCTTTTTTGAGCAGCCGGGACGGACCTGGCTGGATTGGGATGGATTTCTCAGTCAGTTCAATGTTAAATACAAGCTACCGAAAAAGCGGCTTACCTTCACCAGCTACCCCAGTCTGCTGCATGCGGCGGAAAATGGTGATGGACTTGCTCTTGGCTGGGATTTGAGCGTGTCATCACGGTTGGACGCAGGTACGCTAGT
>CALGEE010000253.1 GCA_937881525.1 uncultured Sphingomonadales bacterium
CCCAGACACGATCCGGCGCTTCGACGTCGAACTGCCTGTCGAGGGTGTTGTCGACCACGACCGAAGGCTTGCCTCCGTAGCTGCCCGGACGCCGCTTGTAGCCGATCTGCGCCTTGATGCCGGCAAGCTGTGCCAGTCTGGCCACGCGGTTCGGGCAGATACTTTCTCCCTGCTCCAGAAGATCATCGTGCAGTTTGCGATAGCCGTAGACCTTGCCGCTGTCGGTCCATGCATTGAGCAGCATCTTGGTCTGGCGCTTGTCTTCTTGCGCCCGCTGGCTCAGCGGAGCTTGAAGCCATGCATAGAATCCGCTCGGCTGGATACGCAGGCACCGGCACATGGCCCGGACGGAAAACTGCCCTCGATGCTCGGCCACGAACGCGTATCTCACCTTGCATCCCTGGCGAAGTACGCGGTGGCCTTTTTTAGAATGTCCCGCTCCTCCGACACGCGCGCCAGCTCGCGCTTCAGCCGACGGATCTCGACATCCTTGTCGGTCTCGCCAGTGGCCGCCTTCGCGAACTTGCGCTTCCACGCATAGAGCGAATGCAGGCTGACCCCGAGCCGCTCCGAAACCTCCTTGATCGGGTAGCCCCGCTCCGTGATCTGCGCGACCGCCTCACGCTTGAACTCGTCTGTGAAATTGCCTGTGCCCATCATGGCCTCCTTGCCTCAAAGTTAGCGAAGAAGGCGTCCAGGAAACATGGGGCTATTCACAATCAAGCTTGAAGATATTCGCTTTATTTTCGAATCCGACCTAATCCCGAATGCACCCTTTACTACCCGCTCAAGCTATCCCGCAGAGATGCGTGCAAAGATGCGCGAATGCATGATCAACATGCAGTGGGCAGACCCGACCGCATGGGAAGTGGTATCTCGCGACACCTTCGGCGCGTTCGGTCTGGTCTCACACGAGGCCTACCTGCCCTTCATTGAACTTCGCAAGGCGGAAACTGGGCGTTGAGCGAAGCGCTTACAACGATGAGTAATGCAGACGCCACGCTTAATTTGCGTGGCGTCTCTCGCAGTTTCGGCAATGCCAAAGCGCTTGATGCGATAACGCTTGCCGTGCGCGACGGCGAGATGGTTGCAGTTTTGGGCCGTTCTGGTGCCGGAAAATCTACACTCCTTAATCTGATAAATCGCCTAATTGATCCGACTGAGGGCGAAATTTGGTGTGGTGAGCGAAATGTGTCGCAGCTTCGAGGCCGGGCGTTACTGAACTGGCGACGAGAAAGCGCAATGATCTTTCAGCGCTTCAACTTGGTCAGCCGATTAAACGTCATAACGAATGTTCTGACCGGTCGCCTTGCACATGCCCCGCGCCTCCCAAAGTTGCTTGGGCGCTTTACTGACTACGATCGTGATGTGGCAATTGATGCGCTTGAGGCGCTTGGCATGGCCGAGTTTGCGCTTCGGCGAGCAGATGAACTGTCGGGCGGACAACAACAGCGCGTCGCCATTGCACGAGCATTGGTCCAACAACCACGAATCATTTTGGCCGATGAGCCTGTTGCAAGCCTTGATCCAGTTAACTCTCGTGCTGTGATGGACGCGCTCCGGCATATTAATCGGGAGCGCGGAATCACAATACTCTGTAATCTGCATTCTGTACCATTGGCGCGCGAATATTGTGATAGGGCCGTCGCGCTTGCAAAAGGCAAACTCATCTATGATGGCCCTGTATCGGGACTTGACAACTCAATGCTCGCCAACATCTACGGCTCCGACGACGCCTTGGCTGAGGCCCATTGACTGTGACGGCCACTCTTCCCCCCGAAAGGCTTGCGGCTGAAGAAATTTCGCATCGAGTGAGGTTCCGCGCGGAATGGCATGCACATCGCCGGCACAAAACAAGGGTACTTATAACGGGCGTTCTGGTGCTTGTTGTCATGATTACTTTTTCAGCTCGGCTGGGCGAGGTTGACCTTGCGCATCTTTGGGACCGGTTACCGCGCCTTACATCTTATTTTGGAAGAATGGTTCCAAACTTAGGATGGGAGAATCTTTGGGTAGATCTCGCCGAATGGTACTGGAATGGCAGAAAATGGGCTGCCTCGCTTTGGCAGACGGTGCTTATAGCAGTATACGCCACATTATTTGGTGCAGCACTTGCCTACATATTTTCCTTCCTAGCTGCTCGTAATTTAACGCCAGCACCTTGGATTGGTGTGGCAGCACGTCGTACGCTTGAGTTTGCCCGAACAGTTCCAGAACTAGTGTTCGCTGTACTCTTTGTCTTTGCTTTTGGGATCGGTCCGTTAGCTGGCGTATTGGCAATCGCGCTGCATTCCTTCGGCGCACTTGGCAAGCTTAGGCTCAAGTTTGAAGTGCAACACCCGCGGCCCGCAGGGCATAGGATGTTGCGATGGACAGACGAAGCAAGCACCTCAGCAGCGAGGAACGTGGCGTGATCTTTGCCGAGCATGGTCGCGGCAGCAGTCAGCAGGCGATCGGCCGGCTTATTGGCCGACCGGCCAGCACGATCTGCCGGGAACTTGCGCGCGGACGGCAGACCGATGGCTCCTATTGCCCCACGGCTGCGCGGCGCGTGTATGACGAGCGCCGGACACGCTGCCGCCGCCGCCTCAGGTTGGTCGAGGGCAGTTCGCTTCATCGCTTTGTGCAGGACCATCTCGTTCATCGGCGCTGGTCTCCCGAGCAGATCGCGCAGAGACTGCGGCTCATGAAGCCCGATGACCCCTCGGCCCGCGTCAGCCACGAGACCATCTACGCCGCGATCTACGCCCAGCCGCGCGGCGGTTTGAAGGCGGCGATGGTCGAGGCGCTGCGACAGGCCAAGCCCACGCGCGGCCGCAGGCGCACGACACTGGCTGGCACGTCCATGGTCCCGGAAAAGCTGCGCATTATCAACCGCCCCGAGGAGATCGAGGCCCGCCTGATCCCGGGCCACTGGGAAGGTGATCTGATCAAGGGGGCGTTCAACCGCTCGGCCGTGGGCACGGTGGTCGAGCGCAAGACCCGCTATCTCATTCTCAGCAAGATGCGCGGCTGCACCGCCGACGCGGCACTGGAGGGCTTTACCCGGCAGATGAAACGGTTGCCCGCGGCACTGCGCCGGTCGATGACCTATGACCGTGGCAGCGAGATGGCTTGCCACCCGGAACTGGTGCGCCGTCTGAAGATCGACATCTGGTTCTGCGACCCGCACGCCCCCTGGCAGCGCGGCTCGAACGAGAACACCAACGGATTGCTGCGCCAGTTCTTCCCCAAGGGCACCGACCTGAGCGGCATCAGCCAGACCGAACTGAACGACGTGGCGCGACTGATGAACCAGCGCCCTCGCAAAACCCTCGGATGGAAAACACCCGAAGAAGCCATGGCCGAAGAACTTGCGGCCTTCAAATCAACCGTTGCACTTGAAACTTGAATCCAAGCTCTGGCGGCCGCGGTTGGCTGCACTGTGGGCACGGCAGTACTGGCAGATGATTG